>CAKNAD010000095.1:2097-9731 GCA_929200515.1 Candidatus Gorgonimonas leptogorgiae
ATTATGTTAAGTTTATGCGCTATGATGATTCATCGCTTTTATGCCAAATTAGGGTTCATATTACTAAAACAGATCGCATCGGGTTTTTATCGGTTCAAGAAAAAACTTTATTGGCTATAGCTAAAATAGTAAAAGAAGAAAATGCAGATTTTGCCTTTCCTACTCGTACTGTTATAACCAATAATCAACAAGATATCTAACATAAACTAAATTATAAAATTATGATAAAACCTAAACAAAACTATTTATTGTGGATAATACTATCTGTTTCATTAGCAACTTGGTTGGCAGGAATATTACAACCAATGCTAACAATAACCGCAACTGTAGATAAAAAAATATTAGCAATTCATGGAAAAAAATTACTTGAAGAGAAAAAAAACAATTCAATGATATATTCAATTGGCTCTCAAGTAATAGATAGTTTAAATATTAAAGGATCTTTTAAGGTTAGCGAACAAACTAGAACTATCATTGAAACAGCTATAGATTTATACAAAGAAAAATATTTTTTTGTGGCTATTTTAGTGTTATTATTTAGCATAGTAATTCCTCTTCTTAAAATAGCAATAATGTCGGTTTATCTGGCTACTAAGAACTCAAAATTATTAGAATGGAACTCTTGTTTAAGTAAGTGGTCTTTGGCGGATGTTTTTGCTATTGGAATTTTTATTGTGTTCCTTGCTGCTAATTCTACTTTATCGGGCGAGAATTTAATTAAATTTAATTCTGTTTTACACTCAGGATTTTATTGGTTTTTATCTTACTGTCTATTATCAATTATATTTGGTAATTTCTTGAAGTCATCAATAGCAAAAAATTAGCACTTAAAATTATGGCAAAAAATTTATTAGATTTAGAACACAAAGAATTTATTAGAGAGCATTATCTAAAAACAACAGGTATAGCTTTGTGGTATCCTAAATTTATGTTTGCCAATAGTAAACAAGCTAATAAACCATATATTGATAAATCAAAGTTATCTTTCTTGCCTGTATGCTTAGCCTTGCAACCCGTGACTAAAACTAGTACTAAAAATAACAGTAATAACAGTAACCACATTACTACAAAAGTAGCTACACATGAAAACACTGCTATACCTACTGATGCAAGCATACAGTGGCAAACTAAAAAAAAATTAACGGTATTCACTAAAACTGATATAACAACATCTAAACCTACAGCAGAAACCATAACAAGCCAAGATAATACTGTTGCAACCAGCATAAATAAAGCACCAACTAATAATCTAGATATTACAAAATATCATACCGATAAACCACAGTTGGTTAACTTACTAGTGTGGAAACTCAATAATAATACTTTAGTAATTGGCGATATCTGTAATCTTCCTGAACATACAAATTTTTTCCAAATCAAAACTACATTGGCTAAAACTTTTATTGATTTTAATATTGAAACTCAAACAGCAGAGCCTCCAATACAATTTATTTGGCCACCTTCAAATAAAGGCATATTTAAAAAATTATATAATACTTTTACTGCTACAGTAGAAGCTTTTTCTGCTTTTTTAATCTATCAGTTAAATTTTGATTCGCAAAAAAAAATTATTCTTTTTGGTAGCCAAGCAGCAAAAATTATTAAAGCCAAAGGCGAAGATATAAAAGTTGCTAGAGGGATGCAACAATGCAAGAAAACTAAAAAATATTATTTTGTTACTCATAGTCTAACTAATATTATTAATAACCCTCAAATTAAATCTTCCGTTTACAATGATATTTCAAGAATTACTCAATATTAAATACAAAATTATGCATAATTATTTCAAAAATTTAGTCATTTTATTTATTGCTTCTAGTATATAATCATAATCAGATTCAATAGCTTCTGGTATAATTTTATTTTTGTTACTGATTAATTGATATTTACCTGAAGGAAATATTTTTAAACACTTATTGTTATTAAACAAACCAAAAGCAAGCATACTATTTGCCATAGTTTCTAAACATGTTGACGCTATATTCCATCGTTGGTTATTGTTATTTACTAATAAATTTCTACCAATGGAATAATCTGCAATATCGTTAGTAACTCCTAAAAAATTAGGTACTAAAGTTGCTATCAAGTCATAATGCGTAGTTAATGAACTTACCGTAGAATTAGTATTAAATTCAGAGCCAATAATAGCAAATGGAACTTTTAGTTGATGCTCAGTAAAATTAGAGCCATGCCCCCAAATATTTTGTTTATTATCATTAAGCTGATGTCCATGGTCTGATGTAATAATAACTATAGTATTTGCTAAATCATCTGCATTTTTTAATGTAGATAAAACTTTGTTGGCTAAACTATCCATATAATGTACAGCTATTTTATAGCTTACTTTAATACCAATTTCACCCTGCATTTTTGCTAAATTAGAATATTTTATTTTTCCTCCAGTCGGCAAATATTTATCTGTATAACTCTCAGGAAAGTCATGTTCATGGACTGAGTAATAAAATATAAAAGAAAAAAATGGTTTTGATTTATCACGAGAGTTATACCACTGTATCCAATCATCTGTAGTATTTTTATCTAGCTCAGCTGGGGTATCTCCTATAGAAGTGAATCTTAAATTGTTAACCTTACTAAAAATAGCTTTATCAAGCTGGTCTCTTTTTACTTGGGTAGAAATAAAAATACCTAATTGGTAATCTAGCTGTTGCAATCTATCAATAAAAACAGGAGATTGTTGCTGTTTAGCAAAGTTATACCAATGGGATGTAGGTATGCCGTAAAACAAACCAAATAATCCGTGTCTTGTAGCATTAGCTGCTGATAAATGATTTTCAAATATAGTCCCTTGCTGTGCAAAATTCCACAAATTAGGAGAATAACTAGCATTAAAATGATCTGCACGCCAAGCATCTGTCGCAATTATTACAATATTTTTTGGCTTACTAACTTTAAATGTAGCTAATGGTGTTAAAGGATAATTAATATTTTTTAACTTTGATTGTATTAATTTTGTGATTTCTGGACATGCATTTTGTAAAAATAAATTATTTTTATATTGAAATGGCAAATGCTTAGCAAAATAAAAAAGTTTGCAATTTTGATTTGTAAAAAAATAAACAGTTTGTGAACATAATAATGTTATACTAAATATAAGAGAAAATTTCTTACCAAAATTATTAGATATAAACCAATTAGATTTTTCTATTTTACATGCAATTTTGTATTCAATAAAACAAAATATCGACCATATGATTATTACACCTCTAATCCTGCTAACTGAATATAACGGTGATAAATCATTAATAAATAAAGTAGATATATTAAAAGAAAAAAAATCTGTTAAATGAACACCATCTACATGAAATACGTATGCATCGATTATAAGACCACAAAGCAAAACAGATGTTAAGGCTGCTTGTATAAATAATCTAAAATAATTTTTTATTAAAATTGATGGTAGCGACAGTGCATTTACTATTAAAAAACACAATATAATTAAACTAAAATGACTACAAAATGTATACAAAAATGCAATAAAATATTCTTGAAAATTATATATTTCTGAATTTGCTAACCAAGTTTTAGGAAACAAATATAAAATACAAAAACATACTATAAAAATACTATTGCAACTAGAAAAATAATAATAGTTAAAAAAATTGCGCTTTAATAACATAAATACTCCAATTAAAATAACTAAAGTTTTTAAGATTTTAAATAATATTTTGAAATAATTTTACTATACATAAATCATAAAAAAAATAATTAACTTTTTAATTATTATATGATATTATATACATAACAACACCTAAATTAGCAAGTTAATTTTATGTATTTTAAATTTTAATAATGCTGTAATAATAACCAATAATAGAAAATAAATTAATCATATGAATATTAAAAAAAAATTATATCTTCTAGTTATAAATATTCTGTTTACTGTTATATTAACTATATCTAATAATGTTATAGCTGATACTGAAAAAAAACAATACAAATTTAAAGTCTATTTTTCAGCTAAACTGAGCAAACCTGAGTACCAAGCAATAAATACCAAAATAAGTAATAGTATATTTAATGACAAATATGATGTTTTTTTACCACAAGATTTTGTAATTCCAAAACTAGATCACTCTTTTGTAGAAAAATGCGCTTATTATGTAGACAAAGAAGCTATAGACTGGGCTGACATTGTCTTTTTACGATCTCCTTATGGTAAAGATTGCTCTTGGGAAATAGGATATGCTAAAGGAAAAAATAAATTTATTGTTGGTTTTTTTCAAGATAAAGAATCTATAAACGACTCTATGGTTACTAGTTCTTTAGATGTAATAATAACAGATAACAAAGATATAATGACTGCTTTAAAATCAGATAAAAGAACAAAAGATAAATGTTTTTTTACGGCTAAGCTAGAAGACTGCTTTGATAAGGTAATTGCAAACTTTTATAGTAAAAAATAAAACAAGTTAACAGCATTATATACAGGTGGCAGTTGGAAATGCAGGTTTTCAGCAAGTAATTTTTGGCTGATTAAACAAGGCACCTACGTTGTAAATTTAGTAGTGCTAAATTAAAAAATAGTAACGCAGTTTAAAAGCCAAAAAAAACTTGCCTATGGGAGCAATTAAAAAGATTTACTTCATCGTTAAAACACCTTAAAATGCAACCAGCATTTCAAGATATTTTGCCTTTAATTAAACTATTTTACTTAGCCCTGAAATCTAGCATTTTCATCTGCCACGTGTATAAATAGTTTGATTTATAATTAAGCATTGTAAATAATAATAAATTACATTACATAAAAATCATACAAATGAATAATATAAAGCAAATAATTACTAATAAGCATTATAACTTATTGCATGAGATACAAAATAACAATATTACAGCCATAAAAAATATATTAGCTTATGGTATTGATATTAATCTTATATTAACCCCTAACTTTAGAACAGACGAGCTAATATCTCCATTGCATCTTGCTATAAAAAATACAAGCTGTAAAAATATTATACAGCTACTCTTAAAATATGGTGCTAATGTTAATATTCAAGATACAAAAGGACAAACTCCATTACATTATGCAATTAGTTACAATCAAGCTTATATAGCTGAAAGACTAATACAAACTGGTGCTGATGTTAATATTCAAGATACAAAAGGACAAACTCCATTACATTATGCCGCTAGTTACAATCAAACTCATATAGCTAAAATATTATTAGAAAATGGAGCGTGCATTGATGCTCGAGATAACATAGGTCATACGCCATTACACCTCTGTACTATTGCTGCTTGCTCAAACCGTAGTGCAAATGGAGCGGTGCATAATTACTATAAAACCATTGATGCCTTATTACACTATGGGGCTAACTCCAATGTTACTCTATATTATAATGAATATACGCCTTTTACTATAGGATTATATGACAATCTCATTAAGGCATTTACTCTCTTTTACCATTATAGTGATTATTTGTTAGCAAATGCTGATAAAAGTAAATTATCAATTTTATATGAAGGTGCAATTGCAGATTTGTCACTTGGAATTGAAAAAGTAGAGTTCTTGTTGGATATGCAAATTCCTATTAACAATATTAAACCTAACGATATTTTAATGTCTGCTTTTAAATACAAAAGACCTGAAATAGCTAAACTATTATTATTAAATGGTGCTAACATTAATCGCACTATTCCTCCGAATTTAGATAGTTATTTACATTTAGCTAGCAAAGATGGATGCGATGAATTAGTTAGTATATGCCTATTAGAAGGCATAGATACAAATAATACAAATACACTAGGCGCTACCGCACTACATTATGCAGCAAGCAAAGGTTATAAAGAGATAGTAAAAACTCTGTTAAACAACGAGGCTAACGTTAATATTAAAACAAAGACAACACATAGTAATGATAACGACATAGAAAAGATACCCATCGCCTCTACAGCTTTAGATGTTGCACAGTATAATAACAAAACTGAAGTAGTAAAATTAATTAATAACTATATTAGTACGCCAAAATCATTATGCCAATTATCAAGGATAACAATTAGAAAATGCATAAAATCAAATCAAAAAAATATAAATATTAAGCAAGCAATTTACGATGATGCGATACATCTTCCTCTATCAATGAAAAACTATGTTTACAATATAATTATTTAACATTAAAGAAAAACATTCAAAAATAAACTAATTATACTTTTAATAGTCTAAATACTCTCCTCTACTTATTATATTATATTTTAGGTAGGTTATATAAATTCTAACAATATTAAATAGATAACCAATTATGAACTCTCAAATACAATATACACATTTAGGTGCTAGAGCAACTTTATATCAGGTGACAAAACGACCACTTGATCTTTATTCAAATAACGGAATAATAAATTTTAAAGGGCACAGTTTAAAAAAAGTTTATCAACCGAATAGAGTATCTGTTAGGTTTCCCTGTGATGAGCCATGTACCAGTACAGGAATAAACACAGATAATATATTCAGATGCACAAAACCAAATTGTTATTTCAGTTGCAAAGAGACAGATATATCTGCGACACAAAACAGTAATAATGGGGTAACTGCAAAACAAACAGAGTGGCTAGATGAAGGCAAAGCTAATGAAGCATTTCCATGGATAGAATTTAATCTTAAGCAACAAGTAGTTGCGCAACTATACACTATGATGAGTGTATCTGATTTTGATATAAGAGATTCTGAGTTAACTAAAGAAGAAATAGCAAAAAATACAACCATGACAGTAGATATTAAGCTAAAAAACAGCTATGTAAGAAAACTACTCAATAAAACTAACCTTCAACAACAATGCCCGTATTTACATTCTATACTTGATCCTAATATTGATTCATCTAAACAGATAATAACTACAGAAGGAGTCAAGTTTATAAAGAAATTAATAACAGATATTATGAAACAACAAGATATAGATATTGAATTTATGGAGGATGGCAATACTTGGAGGATATATGGATATATAAAAGGTTCTAGAGGTCTTTATATGGAATACAATCTTAAATATCTTGTAGATCACTATGATACAGTTTTTGACGTTGTAGCCTCATTAATAAAAGACGTTGAATTTGATAAAATTATAAGTAAACTCTCTAAAACATATCCTCAAGTATTCGATAAAAAATCTAAATTTTTTATCGATACTTGGAAATGGAATGAGAACACTATAACTTTTCAGGCTAGAGAAAATTTTGCTTATTCTTCAGGTAGTAATAATTCGTTCAATACAATAGAAGTTAATATTGACACTTTTTTCAATATGGACGATATGATATTTGATTTTGGTTTATTAGAAGAAGTATTAAATTCTATGTCTCCTCTTGCTCTTGCATATAATGATCTATTTAATGTTGACGATTCTACCTCAGGCCGAGCTACAGGTGAAACGGAGAAACCTCAAGGATTATTATCTCCTGATATGTTTTTACGTTTACCATTGCAGTGATATGTACTTATTTCTATTATATTTTTTGTTTTTAAATAGTACTATTAAAACCTAGCATTTTCATCTGCTACCTGTATGTTTTTAAAAATAAAAATTATTAGCTATCAGAAAGAAGAAAGCGCACTTTTTTTATCTTATCAAAAAGTGCCGTAAAACCCGCTCCTTTAGGTGCGGGATATAAGGCATAAA
>CAKNAD010000096.1 GCA_929200515.1 Candidatus Gorgonimonas leptogorgiae
TATCATAACTAATTTAAATTTAAAAAGCTAGCATTTTCATTCACGACGTGTATACGCCCTTTTTTAAAACAACGCTGTTTCAAATCATAAACCTCTTTCACTTAGTGCAAGACATTCTTTACAAGGAAGTATAAATATGCCCAATAACATAGAATATAGACAATACGCAATATACAATGCAGTTAGCGCTTCGGTAAGTATTAATAATCGCCCAGCGGTATTGAATGACGATAATAGGCAATGTCTTCATTCTGGTCGTGCAGTATCTGTTACCAACGATAATCTACTCTCTTGTTTAAATATAGATCCGCCACCACAGTACACAGAAAGAGCAGATCACACCGTAATAGATGGTTTTATTGGTAATTCTCAGCCACTGTATGATCCAAGTACACAACCCTTGCTAAATGATAGGGATGTAGAATTAATAGCATATTCAGCCGAGACAGGCCTGATGCCACCTCCGTATACTTCATAAAATAGACTATTTAGCTTAAGCACTCCTGCTACTGTCAATCAAGAAGCTGAAAATCAAGAAGCTGAAAATTTAGAAACTGACAGTCAAGTCAACACGCCTAGGATTTCTGAGAATTACGTTACTTGTTTAGAAGTATCTCTTATTGTTTCTTTGATTATGACAGGCTCCCAAGTGATCATATGGGCACTAGGCTGGCTTTAATAATTTTATTCTATTTTCACAACTACAAGCATAACTAATGCTAGACTTAATATAGTAGTTAGCTAAAGTTACTGTTATGTAGAGGTGTAAAATGGAATTTAGGTCAAACCATAAAAACGGTCAACAAGTAACAACATTCGAAAAGCGTGTTAGATATCCAGCTGCCAATGATCCGCAACAAAAAAATTATGGTAAATTAGATAAAAATAAAAAAAAACTAATTAGTGGAGCTATAGCCAGCTATCTAAAGCAGTTATATATAAAATCAGGTATACAAGGAAATCCCAAAAAAGCGGATGTTATAAATCAGCTCAACACAATTTTAGATCATCTGCCTACTGCTGCTAAAAACTATCTATCTACATTCGGTAACGATATAAACCTCGGTCCTGCTAAATCTCAGAAACAACTTGCAGATAGCTTTATCCACTTGCTACTAGAAAAAGCCTTTAAAAATAGTAACCCTTATTCTGAGCAACATAAAGAAATTCTAAATGAAAAAGTTAAATCGCTTATAAAAAAAGCACTAGAGAGATATGAAGCTATAGATGACTCTAGCTATCAAGCAAAAACAGTAGAGGTTATAAGTGAAAGTGGAGCACCAGCCGCTAATAGTGCTGCTGATCAGCATGATCAAGAAGTAGCAGATGCTAAATTAAAAGCCGAAGAAAAAGCAGAGACAATTTTTGATACTGGGTATCATGACTTTGTAAAAGAGCTAAATAATATAGGATCTTTGCTTAATCTAGCTAAGGCATATAGTGCTTTAAGCAAAAGTTCAACTGAAAATAGATTTTACTCAGATTCAAGTCTTGTGATGCAAAATGATGACGAAACACAACAACAAGTAATAGCTGATCTTATTTATAAACTATTAAATAATCAGTCATCACCAGAATTTGGAGCATTAAGAACTTTTCTTAATAGTCAACACGTAAGTTCCTCAATAGTAGACCATATAAAAAGTTATTTTATGGGTTCAGGTGGTGTATTTCCTAGGGATGCTAAGAGCTTGTTAACTCTTATTCTAAACCCTAAGGAAGATTCTCTTTATAAAGGAGGTAGACGCGCTAGTGAAGTATTACAAATTAGATATCTAGTTTTTCGAGGGATAACGCAAGTGTTGAAACAAAAAACAAATCGTATGTATAACCCTTCCGATCCTCAGCATCAAGGTACATTACTAGATAGCATGGAAGAAGTTAATCACCAGAGAGACGAATACAATCAATTTTTAAAAGATCATCCTAAGGTAAAAGGAACTAGTTTTGTAAATAAATTTACGTTTAATGAAGCTACAGGTGGTTTTGTAATGTTCTCTACTTTTGCAGAAGAATATCAGATTGCGGAAGCAGATAGGCAAGCAGCAACATTAACAAGTGAAGGTTATAATAAAACATTAAATTATTTACAAGAAATATTAGCTGGAGTAAAAAAGGGTATTGAGAGTTATACTGATGCAGACACAGATTCCGAGGAGTATTTGTCTAGTTTAACACAGGATGAAGTGGAATACTTAGGGGGATTAAGGCTAGTTAAAGGCGGAAAAACTGTCGCAGACCAATATTATTCATCACATCAAAAAACTTCTGGCGATATGTCTAGAGCAAATGCTAAAGCTATACTCTCAAAACTGAATGCTATTATAAAAACTTATGAGGATAAAAATCAAAAAGTTGGGGTTATACTACAAGATGCAACAGAAAAGCGAAATATTGCTGCCACAACTCTAAGTAAAATTCTAGATAAGTTATATGATGTATACAAATTAGTTGCACAATTTTAAGGTTTAAATAAAGGGTATTATAATGCGTGCTAATTCATCAAATGATACTAATGTAAAACAAGCTGATGCACCTTCTAGCATTAATCCTGAAACTTTTTTGCATGAAAAAAATATAAAATCAGCAATGAGCAAAGCAGCTAGTGATGTAGATAAGGCACAACAAGCCTTTAATGAAACTCAGGCTAAAATATCAAAGATATTAGATGAAAGAGCCGCTTTTTTAAAGGGAAATGCTGCATACATCGGATTATTTGATGATTATATAAGCTATGGCATTCATTCAACACAAGAGATACCTCTGCAAGATGGGGATATAAATAACATACTAGATATGATTACAGAGATTACTGGAATAGATCCTAGAGATGAAAAAAATAAAAAAGATGCAAAAAATGCAGAAAATACAAAAGCTGGAAAAAATACAAAAGATATAAAAGATGTAAAAAATCACGAAAGCATGGAAGCTAGCATTGTTGCTGAGATTAATGCAAGAATAGACGAAAATATTACAAGACTGCCTAAAGGAGGTGGGGATTTTTATATTGATAATCTAACTGACCCCTTTTTGCCTCCATTTGCTACTTTCCCTAAAAAGACTAAGGAAGATGTAGAGCATGGAATGGTAACTTCTAATACCAACTTGAAAGCAATAATAGCGAGAGAAGCATTTTTTCATGTTTTGCTTAAACGCTCCCAAAGAAAATATCAATCAACTATGGGGACATCTCAAAAAGCTGCAGAAGGACATTTAAATAGTTTAGAGGGTAAGCTAAAAACATTACAAGATACAATGGTGGTATATAATAAGCTAAACCCTTCATTTCCTATAGTTATACCAGGTATAATATCTGCTACAGCAGGTGAATTTGCATATGAGGCTGTGTTATCAAAAGTACAGATTGCCAGTGCAAATAGGATAAACGCAGTAAATTCAGCTGAAGCTAATGTTCTACTTAGAGACATTGCTCAGCAATTATCGCAACATTTAACAAATGTTGCAAATACTTTGAAAAAAGATACAGATACTGCAGTAATAGACCTTCGTGGTATTATGAGCAAAGAAAGCCTTCGACTGCTGGATAACTATCGGCTAGCAAAAGGTGGAACAACTATGGCAGATAAATATGGAGCTATAATAGGAACTGTCACTGGGCATAGTAAGTTTACTATAACTTTAGCTAATATAAATAAACATATTGGTGGGCTCTCAACAATGATTAAAAGGTTATCAGATGAAGGCAGTAAAAAAATTATAGATGTACAAGGTGCTACCTACAACAGTAATACTGCAAACGAAAATTTATCTAAAATCATGAGGAAGATTTTTTCTGCCATGGATGCAGCATTTGGGCTACAAGAATAAATTTAATACTACCTTTAAATTAGCTTTATTTGTTTATATTAAGCTTTTGTACTATAACTTCTGGCTTAACATAACCAGAGATAATTTCACCATTTTCTAAAATAATTGATGGCGTTCCAGTAATGCCTAACTGTAATCCTAAAGCTTGTTGTTGCTCTACAATACTTAGTGCCTTACTACTTTGAGGTATATCATTATAGTTAATGTTATTGCCTGACATTGCTTTATCTAAAGCATCTTTAGGATCAGTTGAAGACCAAATATTCACTAACTTATTAAAGTTATTGGTATCTTTTTTGCTTCTAGGAAATGCTAATATTCTTACTTCTATTTGTAAATCATTTAATGCAGCTATCTCTTGGTGAAATTTCTGGCAATAAAAACAATTTACATCAGTAAATACATAAATTACACCCTTAGTAGAACCTTTAGACTTATAGCAGATTAATTCAGATACATCTAATTTGCTTAACATTTTTGAAAAATAGTTAGTTATTATCTTATCTGTTAAATTTACAATGCTACTGTCTTTTACATGTAGCATAGCTCCTGTCATTATATAACTGCCGTCTATATTTGTATAAATTGGTTGCCCATTATTAAGCATAACAGTATATAAATTTTCAATAGGAGATACTTCTATAGAATCAATGGTTAAGTGCTTGTCTATAGAATATATTGCAGATTGTATCTGCTTAGCTATTAAAGGATCTACTTTGTTATTATTATAGCTTGATTTTACAGCATCGTTACTTGCGCTGACATAAGCTATGTTAAGTGATAGCATTAACACCCATATCATTTTTTTATATTTATTTAAACACATAAAGCCTCCATAAGTTGTAGCAATTAGCATAAAACAGCTAAGTCTGCTATAGATAAAAATCTTTGACGTAATTTATACAAGATTGTTAATCTGTTGACTTTTATTATAGGGTCATCAGAATTCACCATGACATTATCAAAGAAATCATTTATTGCCGAGCATGACATAATTAAAGCATCCATAGCATCAAGGTAGTTGTTATTTTTTATAGCTATTTCAAATTCTTTAGTTGTATCTTCTATATAGTTGATTAAAGATATTTCTGCTGTTTCTACTGCAATACTCTTATTGATACTAGAAGATAGTTTAGCAACATCTGCTTTTGCTAATATGTTTTTTATTCTTTTATTTGCCTCAATTAAATAATCTAACTCTGTGGTTTGTTTATTTAAAATGTGAATAATATCTTTAATACGCAAGTTCATATTATATAAATTATTTTCTTCTACCACCATAACGCTAGCGATGATATTTTTTATAGAATACTTGTTAACATTTATAATATCTTGCTCTTCATAATACGATTCTACTCTAGTTAACAAATATTTTTTTGCTTGAACTAAAGCTTGCTCAGATTCTAATTTAAATACAACACCTTGCTGTTGATAAATATTTATAGCAAATTCTAATATTGCGGTTAAATTTAAATTTAATTTATTTTCAATAATTATTCTTATAATTCCTATGCAAGCTCGACGTAAAGCAAATGGATCTTTTGAGCCTGTAGGAGGCTGATTAATAATAAATAAACCAACTAAACTATCAAATTTATTTGCTAAAGAAATAATAGAACCCTCTATTGTTTCTGGAATTTTATCATTAGCAAAACTTGGTAAATATACTTCAGATATAGCTTTACATACGGTTGCTGGTTCACCATCATGTGCAGCATAGTAGCCACCCATAATACCTTGTAAATGTGGAAACTCTAATACCATTTGCGATACTAAATCTGATTTACACAACATTGCAGCTCGGTGTACGGTATCTTGATTAGCACTGCTAATATCAGCAATAAAATCTGCTAACTTAGTAATTCGTTCGTTGTTATCTAGCAGACTTCCGAGCTCTCGATTAAATAAAACTTCAGCTAGTTTAGCTCTTCTTTCTAATTGTGTATGGCGTTTATCTATTTCAAAACAAAACAATGCATCATCAAATCTTGGAGTAATTACTTTTTCATTACCTGAAATAACTACTTGAGGTAACTTACTATTAATGTTAGCTACCCCAATAAAATTTGGTACTAATTTATTTTCGTTATTATAAAGATGGAAATATTTTTGATGCTCTTGCATGGTTGAAACTAAAACTTCAACTGGAATATCTAAATATTTAGGGTTAAAGCTTCCAGAAAAAGCTACTGGCCACTCTACCATTGCAGTAACTTCTTCTAGTAAATTTTCATCTATTGATATATTAGCTGATAGGTTATCAGCTTGTTGTTTAATTTCAGAGCGTATTGTATTTTGTCGCTTATGAAAACAAGGTTCGATATAGCCATTATTACGTAAAGCTTTGGTATAATCATATACTTGCTCAAGTATTAATTTTTTAGGAGAATGTACTCGGTGACCGTAGGTGTATCGATCTGCTTTAAGGCCTAATATCTTGCAATCTAAAATTTGAGTATCAGCCATCATTACTAGCCATTTTACTGGTCTAATAAATTCATAATTATAGCTCCCCCAGCGCATTTTTTTATCCATAGGTAAACCATTCAATGCATTTTTTATTATTTCAGGCATAATCTCAGCAATTGATAGCCCTGGACATAATTGTTTATAAGCTAGGTTTGTACTTTTTTTATCGCTTACTTGGTGTAAATCATTTACCTCAACCCCTAAAGAGCTAGCGAAACCTAAAGCTGCTTTACTAGGGTTTCCTTGAGCATCAAAAGCGACCTCTATTCTCGGGCCTTTCTTTTCTATTGCTTGATCGTTTTGATGTGTTTGCAAGTTGTAAATTATAATTGCTAGACGCCTTGAGGTAGCATAAACAGAAGATTTATTAAATTCTAATTGTTTCGCAGTAACAGCAGATTCTACTTGTTGTTGCAAAGATAGCATTAGCTTTTTTAATGCTTTAGCGGGTAATTCTTCGGTGCCTATTTCAAATAAAAAATCACAATATTCCATGCTATTTACCCTCTTTATTATAATAAGATAAAAGGGGATCATTACGAGCAATTAAAGGAAATCCTTTGTCTCTTCTGGAGTTAAGATAAGATTCTGCTACTATTTTAGCTAAAGCCCTAACTCGTAATATATATCTTTGCCTTTCTGTAACTGATACTGATCCACGTGCATCTAATAAATTAAAACAGTGTGAGGCTTTTAATACATATTCGTAAGCTGGTAGTGGTAAATTTAACTGTACTAATCTGTTAGATTCAGCTTCATAGAAATCAAAGTGATTTAATAGCTCTGTGACATTTGCTTGTTTGAAATTAAACTCCGACATTTCTACTTCTTGTTGGTGAAATATATCTCCATAGCGAATGACTTCATCGCCATGTTTAGTCCAAATTAAATCATATAGACTATCTACTTCTTGTAAATACATTGCAATACGCTCAAGACCGTAAGTAATCTCGCCAGTGACTGGGCGACAAGGAATTCCACCTACTTGCTGAAAATAGGTAAACTGTGATATCTCCATACCGTTAATCCAAACTTCCCAGCCCAGCCCCCAAGCACCAAGTGTAGGCGACTCCCAGTTATCTTCAACAAAACGAACATCATGTATTTCTAAGTCAATATTTAAAGCCTCGAGTGACTCTAAATATAACTGTTGGATATCATCAGGTGATGGTTTTAATACTACTTGAAATTGATAGTAATGCTGTAATCTGTTAGGATTTTCTCCATAACGACCATCTGTTGGGCGACGACTAGGCTGAACATAGGCGGCCTTGAAAGGCTCAGGACCAATAGAGCGTAAAAAAGTGGCAGGATGAAATGTTCCAGCACCAACTTCTAAGTCTAAAGGTTGCAACACAGCGCAACCTTTGCTACTCCAAAATTGCTGCAGTTTAAATATCATCCCTTGAAATGTCTGAGTTTTAATATCCGATAAATTCACAATTGAACCTGTAACAAAGCAAATAATGTATGCGGCATATCTTCCTGCAAATTTGTTTAGTAATGCATGATATGTATGGTTATAATTAATTAGCCAAATTATAACTGATTAAACTATAGAAGAAAAACAATATATTAAATATTGAATAATTTTTAATATAATTTTACAATAGAATGAGGAAAATATTTAACTTAATAATTTCTAGATCAATTATCTTTTATTTTACTTGGTTTTTATCAACACAAATACAGGATATACAATGTATAATAAAATATTTATTTTGTTAGTGTTTTTCTATTTGCCATTAGATATTTTGGCTTTACCTGATAAAGACCAATTTAAATATATATGTATACTAAGTAAAGATTCGGCAATTATTCAATCTGATCTTTTGCAAAGCGCAATAGAGCATCAAACTGAAGGCACTGTTAAGCGCTGGTTGCAAAAACTTCCTAACACTATAAAAACATCTCCATTGCTTTTTGCTGTTCAAAATAATGCCGATCTGTCTATAGTAAAAACAATACTCAAATACATAAAACTACTAAAAGAAGATTTTTATAATATTTATGATATGTATGGAGCATCTATTATTAGCATGGCGACTATAAATAATAATATAGCCTTGGTTAAATTATTGTTAAAATATGATGTTCCTCTTACGTGGAATGCTAATAATTTTAAAGAGTCACCATTACATATTGCTGCTAAATATAATTATTTAGAGCTTTTTAAGCTTATGCTAGCTTATACTAATAAAACTTTAAACATACATAGTTGCGATACAAACAATCTCTCACCTTTGTCTTATTTAATATTAAATCAGCAATCATCTTATGTTATTAGTTTGTTGTTTAAGTATCAACCCTCATATACTATTGCTTACATTGGTACAAAAAGTTATTATAAGCTCGCAAAATGTAAAAATATGAACGCTGTAGCAGAAACATTAGACAGTTTATTTCAAAAATAAGCTGGATATAGACCTAACCACACAAACAGGAATATTTATGGCTTTAATTAGTCTTCGTCAATTACTTGATCATGCCGCTGAAAATAACTACGGTGTACCTGCCTTTAATGTTAATAATTTAGAGCAAATGCGAGCTATCATGGAAGCCGCTCACGAACTGAATTCCCCTGTTATCGTACAAGCATCTGCTGGAGCCCGTAAATACGCTGGTGCTCCTTTTTTACGCCATTTAATACTTGCTGCTATTGAAGAGTTTCCACATATACCTGTAGTTATGCACCAAGATCACGGAACCAGCATGGCAGTTTGCCAGCGTTCGATTCAACTAGGGTTTAGCTCAGTTATGATGGATGGCTCTTTATTAACAGATGGCAAAACTCCTTCATCATATGAATATAATGTAGATGTAACTAAAAAAACAGTAGAAATTGCTCATGCTTGTGGCGTTTCAGTAGAAGGCGAGCTTGGATGTCTCGGATCACTAGAGACCGGCTCAGCAGCCGCCGAAGATGGCGTTGGCGCTGAAGGTAAGCTATCTATGGAACAATTACTAACTGATCCAGATGAAGCAGCAGATTTTGTAAATAAAACTAAGGTAGACGCATTAGCCATTGCCTGCGGAACAAGCCATGGCGCATATAAGTTTACTAGACCACCAACTGGAGATATCTTAGCAATAGATAGAATTCGTGCGATACACAAGAAAATACCTAACACTCATCTAGTAATGCATGGTTCTTCTTCAGTTCCTCAAGACTGGCTAAAAATAATTAATGAAAATGGCGGCAATATATCAGAAACCTACGGTGTTCCTGTTGAACAAATTCAAGAAGGAATACGCAATGGCGTACGCAAAGTAAATATAGATACTGATTTAAGATTAGCGTCTACAGGGGCTATGAGAAAGTTTTTAGCAGAAAACCCTAGTGAATTTGATCCTAGGAAATATTTAGCTCAAGCTACTGAAGCTATGAAACAAATTTGCTTACAAAGATACCAAGCATTTGGATCAG
>CAKNAD010000097.1:0-3767 GCA_929200515.1 Candidatus Gorgonimonas leptogorgiae
TACAAATCAATAATTTTTGATATACCTTTTACCTGAAGATATAAAAAAGCACCTACGACTAAAAAACCATTAATTTATTCTAAAAATACATTGAAATACACTAGGCATTTAAGGTATTTTATACAGCTGTATATACTAAACAAGGAAATATATTTTATGCCGTGGTTTCAAGTGAAGCTCAAGGTTGCATCAAGTGATTGGCAAACAAGCGGATTCGTATCATTACTGCTAAAACAATGTGGAGCTCAAGCCGTTACTTTTATGGATAACGCCGACGATCCAGTATACGAGCCACCTATAAAAACAACATCTTTATGGAAAGACACTCTAGTAATAGGCTTATTTACAAATCATGATAGCGCAGTAGCTGCTAACAATGTCATTAAAAATAAATTTGATTTGAGCTATTCACAACTAGATGAACTCCCTGATCAAGACTGGCAACAAGCAATCAAACAGGATTTTAAACCATTAAAGTTTGCTAATAAATTATTAGTATGTCCTAGTTGGGAGCAACCTACAACAAATAGTAATTTAATAACTATGAACTTTGACCCTGGATTAGCCTTTGGCACAGGGCAACATCCTACTACAGCCATGTGCTTAGAATGGTTAGCTAGTAGCGATAAAATAACTCAAAGTTGCGTGGTAGATTATGGTTGCGGATCTGGAATTTTATCAGTTGCTTCTATCTTATTAGGCGCCGAACAAGTTGTAGCTATAGACATCGACCCCCAAGCTTTAGAAGCTACTGTAAACAATGCTAAGTCTAATAAAATTGATATACATAAATTACACACTTGTTTACCTAATGACACCCCTTTAGTTCAAGCCGATATTGTAGTTGCAAATATTTTAGCTAATACTATAATTGAGCTTCATGACGAAATTGATAAACTTGTTAAACTATCAGGAACAGTATTATTTACTGGTATTCTAACTGAACAAATAGATAAGATTACAGCAAGGTACAAAAACAAATTTAATTTTGAAATAGCAGCAACACAAAACGACTGGGTATTATTAGTTGGTAGTAAAATATCTAAATAATTAACTAATTGAATAAAACATGATGAGCAATAAAGTAAAAAAGGCGCTAATAAGCGTATCAGATAAACAAGAAGTTATTAGGCTAGCTCAAGCATTACAAAGTATCAATATAGAAATAATCTCAACAGGTGGCACCGCAAAATATTTGCAACAACATGGAATAGCTACTACCGAAATTAGTACGGTTACTAACTTTCCAGAGATTATGAATGGTCGAGTGAAGTCTTTACACCCTAAAATTCAAGGTGGTATTTTATCTCGTGGCGATCAAGATGCCGAAATAATGCAACAGCAAAATATTAACAGCATCGATTTAATTATCGTTAATTTGTATCCATTTGCAGAAACTATTAGCAATAAAAACTGCACTATTAAAGATGCTATAGAAAACATTGATATTGGCGGCCCTACTATGATTAGAGCTGCAGCTAAAAACTTTAACTACAAAACAGTAGTCGTTGATCCACAAGATTATTCACTTGTTATCGATAGCATTGACCAACAAGGTTTCCTGAATATCGATGAAACCATAAGGTTAAAGTTGGCAACTAAAGCTTTTACTTATACTGCAAATTACGAAAATCATATTGCTAATTATTTTACAAATATTTCTACTACTAACAAACCAGACAACAAACTCCCTGACGTGTTTACCATATCATATAATAAAAAATCTAATTTACGTTATGGTGAAAACCCACATCAACAAGCAGCTTTATATACACCTAAAATAGCGACAGGCATAGCCGCTGCTAAGCAAATACAAGGCAAAGAGTTATCTTTTAATAATATTGTCGATGCCGATACAGCATGGCAATGCTTACAACAATTTACTCATGCTGCATGTGTGATTGTTAAGCATGCTAACCCCTGTGGCGTCGCCGTAGCAAATAATATTAATCAAGCATATAACAAAGCATTTAAGGCTGATCCTGTTTCTGCTTTTGGCGGTATAATTGCAATCAACCAAGAGCTTGATGGCGAGTTAGCATCTACAATTATCAACAACCAATTTGCTGAAGTTATAATAGCACCAACAGCTAGCCAGCAAGCATTAACAGCTCTGCAACAAAAACCTAATATACGTCTATTAACTATTAATCAAACTACAACCGCAAGTGAATACAATATTCAATCTATAGGCAATAGTTTACTAGTACAACAACAAGACATATATAATGTTACTAAAGACGACATTAAAACGGTAACTAAAAAATCACCTACTGATCAACAATTATTAGATTTATTATTTGCTTGGAAAGTAGCTAAATTTGTAAAATCAAACGCTATTGTATATGCCAAAGATCAGCAAAGTATAGGTATAGGTGCTGGACAAATGAGTAGAATTTATAGCGCTAAAATTGCCAACATAAAAGCTACCGACCATCAACATAATACAACTAAAGCAGTTATGGCTTCCGATGCTTTCTTTCCTTTTCGTGATAGCATAGACACTGCTGCTTCCATGGGAATCTCTGCAATAATACAACCTGGCGGTTCAATTAGAGATGACGAAGTTATAGCTGCCGCAGATGAAGCAAATATTGTGATGATGTTTACAAATACAAGACACTTTAGGCATTAATTTTTAGATAGTTTTAATAGTAATTAGCGAGATAAATTTTATGAAATTACTAGTTGTTGGATCAGGTGGCAGAGAACATGCACTTGCATGGAAGCTAGCAACAGATAACAAAGTAGAGCATATTTGGGTAGCTCCAGGAAATGCCGGAACCAGCTTAGAAAATAAAATTAGCAATATAGATATCAAAGCAACCAATATAGAAGCTTTGGCTAATTTTGCTCTAGATAACAACATCGATTACACTATAGTTGGGCCTGAAGCTGCAATTGTTGCAGGAATAGCAGATTATTTTAATGCCCATGGTTTAAAAATATTTTCTCCCTCAGCTTTAGCTTCTCAATTAGAAGCATCGAAATCTTTTGCTAAAGATTTTATGGTTCGCAACCAAATTCCTACAGCTAAATACCAAAGTTTTACCACTAAAAATGAAGCTATTAACTATTTAGATAATTTTACCGCTCCTTGGGTTATCAAAGACGATGGTTTAGCGGCAGGCAAAGGTGTAGTTATTGCGCAAACAAAATCAGAAGCAGTTACAGCTATTGAACAAATGCTTGCTGACAATAAAGATATATTTGGTAAAAAAATTGTAATCGAACAGTTTTTAACAGGAGAAGAAGCTAGTTTTATAGTTATGGTAGATAACAACGGCAACATTCTACCATTAGCTACAAGTCAAGATCATAAAGCTCGAGATAACGGTGATCTTGGTCCAAATACTGGTGGTATGGGAGCTTACTCGCCAGCACCTATTATCAATGAGCAATTACATAATCGTATTATCAACGATATAGTACAACCTACAGTTAAAGGTTTACAGCAACAAGGTATTAGTTATCAAGGTTTTTTGTATGTAGGATTAATGATCGATAAACAAGGCAACCCTTTAGTTTTAGAATATAATTGTAGATTTGGCGACCCTGAAACTCAACCAATTCTTGCTCGTCTTGAATCTAGCTTACTTGATTTAATCGAACATGGCATTTCTGGCACCTTAAACAAAGCTGCAGCTAAATGGAGTGATAAAGCCGCTGTTGGCGTATGCATGGTTTCTAAAGGTTATCCTAATTCATATGAGGTAAACAAAAAAATTAGCGGCTTACATAAAGTTACTACTGCTAAAGTGTTTCAT
>CAKNAD010000097.1:3777-9634 GCA_929200515.1 Candidatus Gorgonimonas leptogorgiae
GTGTTTCATGCTGGCACTAAACTACAAGCAGAAGATGGAACTTTAGTTACTACAGGAGGAAGAGTTTTATGTGTAACCGCTTTAGCAACTGATATCAAGCAAGCAAAAGCAATAGCATACCAAGAGCTTGGTAAAATAACTTGGAACGGCATGTACTTTCGCACCGATATAGCAGATAAAGCCATTATTTGATAGTGAATTCCTCTCGCTCCTAAAGGAGCACGCTTCCTAGATCATACAAGTATGCTAAGTGGTTCCTAGGCTAGTTCTCTAACGAGACCCACATTTCTAAAGGCTATCCCCGATATCTCAGCGGTTAGCTCTGAACCAAGTGTGGTCGATGGATAAGCCATATGTCTGAACAGTAAATAGCAATATGCTATGTGAGTATATTAGCAAGAAACAGTGTACAGAAACAAGTACAATATTCTAAGAATTGCTAGTAAAATGTTATGCCTTATATCCCGCACCTAAAGGAACGGGTTTTACAGCACTTTTTGATAAAAACAAAAATATTTTTATTAATTCAGGATATTGGTAAACTGATATATTAAAACAATTGGTAGTGATTTATAGAAATGTAAATTAATAATATTTGAACTTTTTTAATTAATTATCCTCTAATAATAGTAATAAACAATCTTAAGCTTAGAATTATCTTAAAAATACTTGCAAAATTACTAAAAAATTCGGTTTCCATACTACTAAGATTAAAGGATATCTAATGTTATCACAAATAACTTCTATCTCATTTCCAGAAATTGACCAAAACAATAGCGATAAGGATTCAAGAAAAGAAATAAATATTGCTACTAATATAAACAATCAAGTAAACTTAGAAAAAGCCCCAGATAAAATTTTATCAGATATTAAAAAAGATACTAAACTCATACCTCATAAAGTAACAATAACAAATGAAACAAAAACACAAATCATATCTTCTATGAGTGCAATTAGAACATTATACAATTGTTATATTGATGAATCAGTATTACCATTAGCAGATTTCATATCAACAACTCATTCATTAACAGGAATGTTGCTATCTGCAATTGATCAAAATGATGATAAACCACAAATATTCTATACAAGATCAGAGTTACCATCTTTAGCTGAAGATATTCTTACAAATAATCCGTGTGAAAAAAAATTTATTACTTGTAACTCTATGGAAAGCAGAGCTAAAGATATATGTAATATAACTAATGAGCTAGCAAATGATTCTTTTATAGATTGTATTCAAGACGAAGCCTTAACTTTTTTAGAAGAATGGATTCCTTTTAATCTTGTAGCAGGTGATGATGAGTTTATCTCTATAAATCAAGAGAATCTTGATTTACCTAAAGCTAAGGAAAAAATAAAAAACCTTTTAGATAATTATAAAAAACAGAAAAATACAAAATTATCTTTAATGTATTACCCCCTTGAATTTACAGACAGCGAATCATTAGATTTGCATGCCATGCTCATAGATATCACATTAAATAATAACAAATTATATGGTTATATAATAGAATGTGAAGCAAACAAAACGCTTAACTCTAACAATATTAAAGAAGAATTTGAACGCTTAATTTGGCAAAAATCAAAAGGTAAAGTAAAGGCAGACTTAAAAATTTTATATACAGGAACAAGAGTTTATAGTCCAACATGTATGTTAAATTGTGCACATTTTTATAATTTAATTGATAATAACGAAAAAATTAAAGAAACAATGGGTAATATAAAAAATATGATAGGTTGTTATAAAGATTTAACCGCTTTGCAAGACTATATTATTAATAATATACCATTAGAGTTTTTTCTATTAATAGAAGAAAAAGAAGTTTTAGTACAAATTCTATACAAAATATTTGCATCGAGAGAAGAAAGTAAAAATGGTTTTTCTCAACTAATAACTAGCTTTGATAACAACGCAAAAGATAAAATGTGCATATTTAGACCTTCTTCAATGAGCCGATATTTAAGAAAAAAAATAAATAATATAGAGCAATTACAACAAGCTACCGAAGTAGATAAACAGTTATATAGAAATATATG
Source organism: Candidatus Gorgonimonas leptogorgiae (assembly GCA_929200515.1). GTDB lineage: Bacteria > Pseudomonadota > Gammaproteobacteria > Pseudomonadales > Endozoicomonadaceae > CAKMZJ01. Next base: position 5,818 of record CAKNAD010000097.1, read on the forward strand.
GGAACACCAAAATGTAAATATTTTTGCACAAAAGCAACTATTAACTTACATAGAAAAAATTATTGCTTACTTTAGCACTGAGCCTAGTATTAAGATTGATGATATTGCATTAATGAAAATAAATTACATTATTAGTTTAGTAAACAAGATTGACTTTAATAAAGAAACATCAATGATTAAGCCAATAAAAGTATTAACTAATAAAATTTATTCTTTTTATGCGCAAAGTTTTTTTAGCAAGATAAATTTAAATCTGCAAAAAATCAATGAGTTAGTAAATAATAACCAGCAACTATTATTTTATATTAATAATAAGACAAGCTCTAATTCAGTTAATTTCGATATAGATTTAACAAAATATAAAGACAAAATATCAAAAGTAAATAATATTTACAATAAGATTGTAGAATTATATACAGATGCAAATAAAAATTATGATAAAAACATATTATTACAAGATCAAAAAGACATGAAAACCATTTTAGATGATTTTTTTATAAAGATAGATGAAGAGTTAAAAGTTTCAATTGGAGAACAATTTAATGAAGTTTTTTACTACAATAAAAATCATCTAACAACAGACAGGGTAATCCTACCATTGTTAGATATGCAAAAAGACATTAATTCTAATATCTATGAATTAGAAAATATTTTATCTACTCCGATAAAAGATATTCTTCCTAAAACAATATCTGCTAAATACTCTAATAGTTTATCTGAATTATGGCGCTATACTAATTCACTTAAAATAGTGTGACTTCTTCTAGTATCTAAAGTAACGATGTTTACAGTATTTTTTTATAAACGTTTATAGCTAAGTTTTTTAAGAGTATTAAAAAGCTCTTGTTTTTCAGTGTCTAATAATTTATCGTTAGTTAATTCGCTAGTAAAATCTTTATACGAATTTTTAGTATATTTTCCGCAATCATCTAAAAAGTCTAAAAATGTTGTCAAAATTCCGCGTAAAGCTATACTTGCTATCTCGGAAGCAGAAGCAACGCTTGCGTTTTTATCTAGCTGAGAATTTTTATCTATACCATCTCGATAATCTGACTTTACTCTAGAGATAATATTGCTAGTAACATTAACAAGCTCTTGAGAAAATGCATCTATATTATTAATAGTCAGCTTACTTTTCCCTATAAAACCAAGCATCTCATTTACTTTTTCATCAACTATATATTGAATTTTTTTATTAGAATATTCTGTATTAGTTTTGCATAAAAGATAAGATAAATCTATTACAGCTTCTACATATTTATTAACTTGAGAACCAACATCAGTAATATTTGTAGCAAAAGCAGACATATTAAAAAATATAACTAAGTATATTCCAATAAAATATTGTTTTGTAATTTTTATATTAAACATAACCTAACTCCTTTGATTTCATCTTACATCTAAAGTAACGACTTCCTAGATTAGATTAATCTGCTATATGATTTCTAGGCTAACTCTCTAATAAAATATACATTTTTAAAACTAACTCCGTTAGCCTGATGGTTAGCTCTAAACCAAGTATAGTCGATGGACGAAGCAATCTATCTAAGCAGTAAAATAGCAAGATGTTATGTAAATATAATAGCAACAAACAGTGTACATAAACAAGTGCAATATGCACAAAAAGTTAAATATAAATACACATCTTCTACATAAAAATTTATATTTTTTTAACTATTAATACAAAATATACTTAAATATGTCTTTATTGAATTTCCTTTTAAATCTTATCGCTTTGAAAGGCGGTAATTCGTAATGAAAATATTAAACTTCTATAATCTCTGTTGGGTCATAATCATCAAATTCTTCATTATTAGGATTACCATATAAACTATTACTCCAATCATCATAATCTCCATCTTTAATAATAACAGTCCCTGTATCAGAAGAATAACCATCTTCAGAGTTACAAATATAAGCTAAATTACTATTAGCAAAGATGATGGTAGTAGTTACTAAAAAATATAATACAATTTTTTTAAAATTAGAATATCTGATGGTTAGATTCATATTTTGCTTTCCTTAGTTTTTAATCAAATATAAATAATTTATTTTTATACAACTATTTTATATTAAAACTATTAACATCATAAAAGAACAAATAACAAAAACTGCATCTCAAAGTATAACAATAGATCTATAATTTTTAAATAAAAACGTATCTATAAAAAGCAAACAGGCGAGTACGGTTATAAAGATTAACTTCGATATTTTATCATCTTCTTTGTTATTTCGCTACTCTCAATCAGTCACATACTTGGTGTATGCTCCTTCATTCGCTTAGCTCATGCCTCGAATATAATAAAATATATTCGTTAAAGAATTTTATTTTAGTTTAACTATTTGCATATAATAATAAGTAACTACATTTAATAAAACACAAAGCAATAAAATAATATAGGTTTCAACAGCTGCAGTAATATTAATAACAGAAACACCACTAGTAATTAATGCACTCAAAACCATACAAATAAAAGCTGACATTGCTGAAGCTACTGTTTTATTGATAACACTTTGCATAGCAAAAGCTATTAAAGTTGAAAAAATCATGGGAAAAGATACATACAAGAAAAATATAGGTGCAAAATAAAAAAGCGTATAGTCTTGCACTACATGAATAATAACAAAGCTTATAGCAGCAATAAAATTTATCAACATGCCTATATTTAATATTATTTTACTATTATATTTTTTATGAAAAACTGCGGTTATAATATTACCTAAAAAATATCCTAACATAGCTAGACTATAAATAAAACTAAACTGTAATGAATTTAACTTAAATTCAAGCATACTGATTACGGGTAAATGGCTTGCAAACATATAAATCATACCGCCACATATTCCCCAAATAATAGCCGGATAGCCGTATGTTTTTAGCTCACCATAAAAATTATGTAGATGTATTTTAGCTTTAGGTAATAATTCGTAAGTTTTAGATAACTGATTAGCTATTAATAAAATGACCAAACTATAAACTAGCATAAAATACCAAATATATTTCCAGTTTAAATAATTATTTATTATACCACCTAAAAAAACAGCAACTCCAGGCATAACAGCAAAAGCCGAAGAAGTATAAGACGTTACTTGCTTAGCTTTATTAGGTGTCTTATAGTAATAAGATATTAAACCAAAAGTAACTGCTAAACCACAACCACTACCTACACCTGAAATAAATCTACCTAGTAATAAACAATTAATATTATATGATATTGCAGTAATAAAAAAACCAAATATTGCTAAATATGCTCCCCATCTTATTACACCTATAGAACCAATAATATTTCCTATATAAGCGTACATTAATTGACTAATTGCATATCCTAATAAAAACAAGCTAATAATAGAATCAGTTTCATGCTTTGCTATACCAAACGCAGAAGATATATTAACTAATGCACCTGATGGTATTACAGCACCAACTGATCCAAACGATATAAGTATAATAAAATAAAGCAATGAAATATTATTTTTATTCATTGAAAGTAATCCTTAATATTTAGTTATCCCTGCAAAACAAATGAAATACTACAAATAAAGATTATATAAAAATATTTTTTAGTTTTAATTTCTAGTTTATTTATATGCTATTAAAAAACTTTTAAATTTTTAACTATAAAAAATATTAAATCTACAACAAACTACCAAAGCCTTTAACAAATTACAAGCAAAAAAACCTCAATCTAAAAACTCGGGTACGGTTATAGAAATTATTCTTAAAATCAGCTTGTAAATTTAAGGATTTTATTTAAAAAAAAGAGAGGGTGTTCCAAATTCCGTGTCACGAGTAAGTTTAGATATTTAAATAATCATC
>CAKNAD010000098.1 GCA_929200515.1 Candidatus Gorgonimonas leptogorgiae
ACCATTTTACTTAGCCCTGAAACCTAGCATTTTCATCTGCCACGTGTATATAATAAAAAAAACAAGAATATTGCACATTAATAATAAGCATAATATAATGGTAACACAAATATAAGACAGAGCATCATTTATAGAAAAGCCACAGGTTATTCTTACTATTACAAATTATTTTAAATTTAAATAAGTTATAATATATTTTTTAATGAACTTTAATTACAAAAAACGTATCTTCAAGTTGATGCTATATATTTACGATAATAAAATTATCTATAACAAAGGTAAACGATAAGATATTTCTGTTAATAGAGATTGAATAGTTTGCGCACAAAGGATTTATTAACAATCTTGAGTATTTAAATAACTACGTTCATGTACACAGATTCAGCATAGGATAATTACCTGATAATTGTTATACTCTATAATTATTTACAAATAAAAACCTGTTCACAGAAAAATAAGTAGGAGAGCATGATATTTTATGTCAAAAATAAAATTTATTTTTTACTATCAGCTATTTTTTTTATTATTCAGCTATAATGCTTTTGCAACTATTAACTTAGCTTTAAATAATGAAGATATAAATAAAAAAAGCAATCAAAATCAAAAGTTAAATCTTTATAATTTTTATAAAAATAATAGTTATAATCATCAGGATATTAAGCTAAAAAGTAATAGCTTTGCAACTAAATATATTGATTGGGATAAATATGAGATCCCTAGTACAAAAACTGTGAATAATGATGCTAAAATGAGCGTAGAGGGCAATGAAACCAATCATAATTGGTTATCGTCTTTATGGGGGAAGCCTTATAGTAATACAGCATATTTGGGTATGTGGACTAGACATTTTCAGCAAAGGAAAAACCATATAAAAAGTAATAAGCTATTGGCTGTGTGTTATAAGGGTTATTATCTTGGAACTTTCATTAATAGCCATGGCGATAGGACTTGTTCTATAGGAGTGCAAAGAAGTTTATATAATGATACCTTTTCTGTTTTTGAGGTTGAAGCAGGATATAGAGTGGGTCTGATGTATGGTTATAAAAGATATCTACGATTATTTGGTACTAGCTTTTTTCCATTGGTTCAATTAGTCGCTGATGTAAGTTTAGGAAATTTTGTAACTGAGGTTTCTTGGGCTTGGATGGTTTTTACTATAGGGTTTGGTTATAAATTTTAAATAAAATTATTTTAGAGTAGTTGCTATATATAAACTTTATGCCTATTCTAGATAATAGGTAGATGACGACAATGCAGGTTTCAGAATGCACCATCTATTTATTCAAATAGCATATGTTAAGGGTAGGCTCTAAGATGACACGCAATAAAAATAACACACATGATGAAGCACTAAAAGATAGTAAAGTAGATGCCATTGCTGCTATTGCTTTAATAATAATAACAGTAATGGTTGCTGTTCACTGGGTGAGTAATCAATAAAATATGATAGCTTTTAATCTGACTGTGCTTTTTTATTAACTATAGATGTAACGCAAGAATCTGACCAAATATTTATTGCACTTTCAAGCATATCGACTAAAGCATATAATGGCAAGAACATTACTAAAACTTCTAACTTTACTCCCATAGCCGCTAAAAATGAGCTAGCCAGCATATAGCATCCCATGGGTACGCCAGCATTGCCTATGGCTGCTATAGTTGCTATGAATATCCATGATACCATTGAATAAATAGAAAAATTAACACCATTAATTTCTGATATAAACAACACAGTAATTAATATAAAGGCAGCACAAGCATTCATATTTATGGTTATGCATAATGGTAGGCTAAACCTAGATATTTTAGGATTTATACCTGCCTTTTTTTCTGCACAGTCGATTGTAGCTGCTAATGCAGATGCAGATGATTTAGCAAAAAAAGCTATTACCATTGCTGGAAAAAATGCTTTGAAATTTTTTATAGGAGAAATTTTATGTAGTTTTAATAATATAGGTAGCACGATAACAGCTTGAATACAATTTGCTGCTAATATACAACTAAGATATTTTAATAAACTATTAATAAAATAACTATTTTGTTTCATATCTTGTACAAATAATACTGAAAAGGCAAAAACAATAACAGGCATTGACAATAGAAAAAATTTTGTCATTTCCATTATTAATTTAAATAAGTCGCTAAATAGTTTACTAAGACTTATTCTTGGTGCATCCTCCAAACGCAAAACCCCAATACTAATGAGTATTGCTAACATCAAAACACTAATTACATTATATTTTACGAATGGATCAATAAAATTTGTAGGTACGGAATCTAGTAAATACTTCCAATAGCCTATATTTTCTCCAGCAGTATTACTTATATTCTGTGATGCAACATCAATTACCACACTAGCTGGTTGAATAAAATTATACAGTAATAAAGCTACAGTAGCTGCTATAAGGGTTGTTAATAAAGTATATTTTAAAACTTTTAATCCTAAATATTTTATTTCTTGTATATCATGAAAGCTTGATAACGTAGCAAGCAAAGAAAAAAAGATAATTGGCAAGCTTACTAACTTTAACATTTTAATAAAGATAGTAGATATTATTTGACAAATATCAGCAATAAAAGGAATGTCTAAATAACCAACACATAATCCTAGAAGTGCACAAATAACTAAAAATGCACTACTAGAAAATTGTAATATATTACTTTTACTGCTTAACTCATCTTTCATAAAAACACCTACTAATAAAATTAGCCATTGTATTTTGAAACTCGATACAATAGCTTATAAATCCAATTAAATTAAGTTTAATAATAGAACTTAATTATGCCTAAAGGCATACCTTTTTTCTCTTTTTACTTGACGATAATTTTTTCAGCAAGTATTTTTTGAAGTTTTAAACTAGCCACTTAATATTTGTGCTAAATTAAAAATTAGTAGCGAAGTTTGCAAACTAAAAACGTATCGTTGCAGAGCAATGCAAACAAAAACTAATGTTTGTTTGAAGATAACAAATTAGAAATGCCACTAATTTTATTTGAAAAGCCTGGAATATTCCCTTGCATTGCATTAATACCACGCATGATTTTATTCATTCCGCCTTTTTTACCAGCTTTTTTCATCATCTTACTCATTTGCTTGTGTTGCTTGAGTAGTCGGTTAACATCTTGAACCTGTGTTCCAGAACCCGCAGATATACGTCTTTTTCTTGAACCCTGAATAATATCTGGGTCTTTCCTCTCGTTAGGAGTCATTGAATTGATTATAGCTTCCATTTGGGTGATAGATTTTTTACCAGCCTGTGAAGAAAAATTTGATACATTTCCTGGAAGTTTTTGTATTAAACTATCGAAATTACCAATACCACGCATTTGTACTAATTGTTCACGAAAATCATCTAAATCAAAACCTTTACCTTTTACTGCTTTTTTAGCTAATTTTTCTGCTTTTTGTTTATCAACTTTTTGTTCTATCTCTTCAATTAAAGAAAGTATATCTCCCATGCCTAGAATACGAGATGCTATTCTCTCAGCATGAAATTTTTCTAGGGCATCGGCTGATTCACCAACCCCCATAAATTTAATTGGCTTGCCAGTAATATAACGCACAGATAATGCAGCACCACCGCGTGAATCTGCATCAGCTTTAGCTAACACTACCCCTGTAAGTGGCAAGGCTTTGTTAAATTCTTCTGCTACATTAACCGCATCTTGTCCGGTCATGGCGTCAACTACAAATAGAGTTTCTGTTGGATTAGCAGTAGCATGAATTTGCTGAATTTCTTGCATCATTTCTTCATCTACGTGTAATCTACCAGCAGTATCTACTATTAATACCTCTATATTGTTGATTTTTGCTTCTTGTATAGCATTAGCGATGGTATCAATAGGGCTACGCTTAAGATCTGTAGGGAAAAATTGTAGCTGTTGTTCACTAGCTAGTTTTTCTAATTGATCTATAGCAGCTGGACGATAAACGTCAGCACTAACAACCATAACTGATTTTTTTTGTATTTGGGTAATCCAGCGACCTAATTTAGCTACGGTTGTAGTTTTACCAACCCCTTGTAAACCTGCCATTAGAATTACAGCAGGAGGTTGGCTAGATAAATTAAGATCTTTATCAGTAGAGTCCATAATAAAAGTAAGTTCAGACTTAACTATTTTTATAAACGCTTGTGATGGACTAAGACTTGATTGAACTTCTTTTCCTAGGGCTCTAGCTCTTACTTTGGCAATAAAATCTTTAGTTACTTGCAAAGAGACATCTGCATCTAATAAGGTGTTACGAATTTCTTTCAAAACACTGCGAATATTAGAATCAGTAAGTTTAGATTTCCCTGAAATTACTTTTAAAGTTTTAGTGAAGCTTTCTGTTAAAATATCAAACATAAAGATAGTACCTACGCAGGTTGTTAGTTACATTAGTGTAACATGACTATAATGCAAAAAAGTTGTTAGCTTGTTAATCGAGGTAATGATGAAACAAATTTAGCTATTAAAATAATTAAAATTCAATTGGCATTTCAGTGGTATTTCACCTCGAATTAAAGCTTTTTTATCAGCTATAAAATACCCGTGTTTTCATCTGCAATGTGTATATGATACCATAATGATAGACAAAATCAGAATAAAATAATTCATTTAATAGCAAGATAACTTCACTAAGGCCTGTAAAAATTTACAGGAAAGATAATATGGCTGGTAATAGTTTTGGTAATTTGTTTAAAATTGTTAGTTTCGGAGAATCTCATGGTCACTCCATTGGTGGTATTATTGACGGATGTCCTGCAGGTATTTCTTTAAAAAAAGAAGATATACAGCACGATTTAAACAGAAGAAGGCCTGGATCTTCTGCATATGTAACTCAGCGTAATGAAACCGATGAAATTCATATTTTATCTGGAGTATTTGAAGGAAAAACTACAGGAACGCCAATAGGTTTATTAATATATAATAAAGATCAAAGACCTGAAGATTATCAAAAATATAAGCATATAATGCGTGCTGGACATGCTGATTTTACCTATAATCAAAAATACAAACATCGAGATCATCGTGGTGGTGGTAGAGCTTCGGCACGAGAAACGGCAATTAGAGTTGCTGCTGGGGCTATAGCTAAAAAATGTTTAGGTCAATATGGTATAGAAATATATGCTTATTTATCGCAAATAGGTAATTTGAAGCTAGATTTTGCTTGTAAGACTAATATAAATACTAATCCTTTTTTTACTGCTGATATAAACAAAGTTTCTGAAATTGAAACTATAATTACTAATTTAAAGCAACAAGGAGACTCTATAGGTGCAAAGGTAACAGCAGTAGCCACAGGTATGCCAACAGGTTTAGGTGAGCCAGTATTTGATAGGCTAGACGCTGATTTAGCTAAAGCTGTTATGAGTATAAATGCTGTAAAAGCTGTAGAAATAGGAGCAGGAACAAAGTGTATAGAGCAATTAGGATCTGAATTTATTGATCCATTAACTTCTACTGGATTTTTATCTAATAATGCGGGAGGGGTTTTAGGAGGCATAAGTTCAGGGCAAGATATTATCGTGCATGCAGCTGTTAAGCCTACGTCTAGTATTCCTAAAGCTCCTCAAGCAATAACTACAGATAACCAAACAATACAAACACCAATTACAGGTAGGCATGATCCCTGTATTGGAATTCGTGCTGTACCTGTGGTAGAAGCAATGCTAGCTTTAACTTTGATAGATCACTTATTACTACAAAAGGTTCAACAGTTTAAAATTTAAGGTGATATAGAATTACCAATTAATGAGGGAAAAGATTTTCTCTGTCGTCGTTTTTCTAAACATAAAGCTATTCCACAGGTTGAACCTATAAGTATAGCTGTAATAACGACTCCTGCTACAGTGTATATAGAATATATGTAGCAATCTTCAAAAGATATATGAGAATGTTTGTCGGTTTTACCAATACCGTCGAACAAGTGGTTTACGCTATATACATAGGTTGTTATTAAAGTTGGTTGCGTCGTATTTAGTACATTAGCTATCCACGGAGTTTTATCAAATGGTTGTAATTGTGAGTTTAGAATTACAGAATTAACATTTTCTGATGGGCTGCTTGTAAGTTGTTGAAACTTGCTGTAGCTCATAGCTATAGAATTTAATAATTTATCAATGATATAAAAATTTTGAGCCGTTATTTTCTTAACTATATTAGAGGGAACATTCGTATAATCAAATACAAAAATTGCATCTTTCCCTATATAATGACATATATGATTCATCATAATTTTTATTGGTTTCGATAAACCATAAATATGGTGCATAGTACAATTTGTTGATATCGGTACAGCGAAACTAATATTGTAAATAAAAAAAACGATAAAGGTTAAATATTTTTTCATAAAGTTAACTCGCTATATTAAAACTAATTTATTTTTTTATCTATATCGAAGGTGTCTATGATGTATTATTTTTATATATCTTTTTATAAAAAACATGTAAACTTTGTTATCTTTAGATAATATTAGACATTATGGATAAGTCAATAAAATATTTTATGGGTAATTTTTTATATTTATTTATTAGCTACTTAATAACTCCAATAGTTATACTTAGGTTATTATTGTTATCATGCAAGCAACCGCTGTATCGTAAAAATCTTTGGGAAAGATTTGGCTATATTAAACCAAACGATACTAATAGCAAAATCATATGGTTGCATGCAGTTTCTCTAGGAGAAATAATAGCGAGTAATCCACTAGTAACAGCATTACAACAGCAGTATCCTCAGTATAAAATATGCATTAGTACAACAACAGCAAGCGGTAGAAACCAAGTAGAGAAATTATATGGAAATAATTTAATAAGTTATTTTATTTGTTACGATTTACCAAGATCTGTTAAACGATTTATAAAACGCTTACAACCATCAATATTAATTTTATTTGAAGCTGAAATATGGCCTAATATTATTAAACATTGTAGCGAAAAAAATATTCCAGTTGTTGTTGCTAATGCCAGAATGTCAGAAAAGTCTGCTAAGAATTATAGCAGATTTTCATTTTTCTTTACAGCTATTTTTAAGAAGTTAGCAAAAGTTATTGCTCAAGATGAGCTGTCTGCTACAAGAATATCAACACTAGGTGTTGACAGAAGTCGTATTGAAATTTCTGGAAATATTAAGTTTGATATTGCTTTAAATCATCAAGCGATAGCAAGTGGTAAAAAATTAAAATCAACTTGGATCAAAGAAGTTAAAAATATTTGCGTTATAGCTGCTGTTAGTACACATGAAAATGAAGAGCAGCAAATTTTAGATGCGTTTAGTAAATTACAATCTAGTCATTCAAATGTTAGATTATTATTAATACCTAGACATATTTCAAGGTTTGATAGCGTCTACCAATTAGCCAGCGAAAAATTCACAGTTTCACGTTATAGTGATGGCGACCTTTCATTTTCAAAAGTCGCAATTATTTTGGGTGATACCATTGGTAAGATGCAAAAATTATTGGCTACAACAGATATAGCTTTTGTGGGCGGTAGTTTGGTTCCTGTTGGTGGTCATAATGTATTAGAACCTGCCATGCTAGGAATTCCGGTTGTTTCTGGTAAATATATGTTTAATTTTGAGTTTATTAGTAACATGATGGCTAAAAGTGGTGGCTTACTGTTAGTAAATAGCCTCGAAGAATTAATAGAAACATTAACTACATTATTAGAAGATAAAAAAAAATTACAGAATGTCGGGAATTTAGCTTTACAATTTGCAAATAAAAATCGAGGTTCTGTTGCTAAGCATGTATCAATAATAGCAAACTATTTATGAATAGTTTGCTTGTTGTAGTTATGTTGCTGTTACCTAGTTGTTGTTACTATTTTTTTAAGTCCAACTTTAACCCATTCTGGAGTATAGTGGGGGTCTAAGTTTAAAGTTTCTCGCGCATCATTGATAACTTGTAATGACCAAGGTCCCCCTTTTAATTTAAAAGTATTACCTTCTTGATTAAGATAAACAATACATAACCTTTGTACTTTAGGTATTGCTATTGGCTGATGTCCACATAATATTTGAGGTATATTAGGTTTATATTGGGTAGTTGTATAAGAGAAATAAATTATATCTCCTTCATGAAGATCTGTCTTGCTTTTACCAACAAATTGTACATCTGCACTGATCTCTACATTATAAAAATATAAATACTTAGAGGCATGTTCTGTATCAGGTTTTGTAGTTTCAGAATAAACAGAGTTAATTTTAATTATGAGCTGTTCAGGTGATTTATCTAATTCTTTTTGATATAAAAATAAAGGGGAATAACCCATGGAATTTAAAGAAAATATTAATATAAATATAGCAATAATACGAGACTTCACGTTACACCTTTAGGTTAAAAATAATAAATAAGTTGTTAAAAATATCTAAATTTAATTAGTGCACAATAGCATGGTTGCAATTAAGTGTAAAGACAATAGTCTCTATGTATCCTCGCATAAGCTAAAAATACTAAGTATTATTAATTAATTCTATTTTATGTTATTATAACTAACTATAGCAGTGCTCGCTATGATTTAGACATTAAGAGATTCTATGGCTAATAACTATTGCTAGTTATCATATGATATAAGTAACTACTAAAAGTGTCTACGTATTAACGGGTAGCGCTATATATAACTTAGTATCTACAAGGATTGTAATATGTGTAATGTTTCTAAGAGTGGTAGTAAAAGTACTACTAGTTCAATAGTTGGGGAGAGACTTCCTTTAATTCCAAATAATAACTCTGTTTTTACAGTAAGTAACTCGCAAGGCTATATAGAAGAATCTAAACAGGTAGATACTCCTTATACTAGTATTACTGAAAGGAAAAAAACTATAGTTGTTAGTGATTTAGATTATAAGTTGCAACAAAATGAAAACGCTGAAGGAAAAAATGAGCGACAAGCAGCACAGTTTTTTAAAAAGTTAACAAGAGATTTAGATGTTCATTATTTGTCAACATATCTCCCTAAACATAAGTTAAAGTCGGTTATGTTTCTAGCTAGTAAGCATAACTTAATTAAGCCTATTAATATCCAAAGATTTATCCGAGATGTTACAGAGTATGGGTTAGAACATAACTATAAAGCTATTTGTGAATTATTAGCAGATATAGATATTACTGGAACTAAGTATCTAGAGCAATGCTATATAGACTTCCATAATTTTGGTGAATGTAATGAGGTAGATAATCACTTTGAAGCTTTATCATTAGCTTTTTATTGGACATGTTTTATTGTTACTAATGATGATTTATACGCAAGCGATATTTCATTTTTTGTAAATAATCTTACCTTTTATTGTCTTAAAGATTTAGAACTTGATCCTTATGTTTTATTTAAACTGCCTCCTAGTCAACTGTTATTTATTTGCACTTTTAATAAGTTACTAGAAAAAAATATGGTATATGAAACTTGGGCTGTAAATTTAGAAACATATCAAGATTTTCCACAAGTGTTGATTAATCATATGTTTTTTTTATGGGCTGAAGTTCTTCCAAAAGTATTACCCCCAAAAGATGAAGCTATAGAATTCAATGACCCTATAGATATATTGTCTTTAAGAACAAAAGAAATTTTGCTTAGCGATTTCTTGACTACAACAGTTATAAATTGCATACA
>CAKNAD010000099.1 GCA_929200515.1 Candidatus Gorgonimonas leptogorgiae
AAATTTACTTAATTTATTTTTCATCGAACTCACGTTAAATAGGTTAAGAAGTTTTTAAAAAATTGCTTTAATAGTTAGATTTTAACATATAACACAAAGTATGGAACTCCTTAATTTTTAGCCTGTAAGTTTTTTATTATGCTTATATGGAGGTCAATGCATGAATTCTACAATAGTTTCTGATGTGTTGTATACTTAAATAGGCAATAAAAATTAACACATTTTATACATAATGTATTTTTGAACTTAAGATTTATAATTAAAGGAGTATATGTATGAGTAATATTGATCCAGCTGGTAAATCTTTAACAAGTAAAGCTATGGAAGATAGCTCAGAAGCACATGACATAAAACATGCTGATAATAAAAAGAAAGCTAGTAGTTTTAATAGAAAAGTTACAGCACAAAAAAACACACAAAGTATATTTTCACAAGTTAAATCATTATTTAAAACTAGTAGTAAATATGATTCTTCTTTAACAAGGAAAACAGTTAGTGTTGTAGACGAAACAGATTTAATTAAGTTTTTCACTGGAAAAGTATCTAGTGGCGATGCCGTTGCTTTAGAAGAGGCGCTCTCAACAATAGATACAGAGCTTTTACAGCATTATAACAACGGCATGAAAGCAAAAAAATCTGAAGTTTTAAAAGATAAAATGACAAACTTTATTTACTATCTTAAAGATAATTATTTACACAATGTCAACAATACACTAACTAAAGACCAAAAAAAAATTTTATATGATATGTTTGTAGATATGTCTGCTAGAGTTGATATTCTGAAAGATAGCCAAATAGCAGTAGCTAAAACGAAAAAAGCAAAAACACAGGCATATCAAACTATGTTAGATGAATGTGTTAAGTGTAAATTAAATATTGGAACAAAGGATGCCGCTGGAATAGGGTCAACATTTTTTAGGGTTACTAATATAAATAGCATGACTAATAGTAAAAATGCAGAAGATATAAAAGATACTTGTGAAGAATGTTTAGGCTTATACGCAAGAAATTTAAATTTTCAAATGCATAAAGATATGAGCAAAAATTTACAGTCTTACAAAAAAAAATTAAATACAGAAGCAACAAAAGATAACCCTGATCAAAACAAAATAGAAGAATTTAACAGAATAATAAATAACATTACTGGAGCAATAGATAAATACATAGATAATACTAAGAGGGTAAACTCAGGAGAGTTATCTAATCATGAAGGCTTTATGGATGACTGTTATGGTAAAATGATGGCTAATTTATTAACGATGGCTCAGAAAGAAAATATTACACTTAATTTAGAAAAAATACCGTTAAACAGATTATAAAAACACCAGATAGACTTGGGATAGTTGTAATGTTTTTATTTTTTAAAGTTATTCTATATGAAGTGATAATCTATTTTCATCTGTCACCTGTATATAATCACACTTTTCTAAAAAGCAGTGGGTAATTACATGGGTTTGCAATTATCTGGTCGTTGTTGCCTATTACTCAAATTGTAGGGCTCATCGTCTTTTTTATAAAACTCAATGCCAAAAATACTATCACAACCGTGTTTGTTTATGTGTTCTGTGCCTATGCCGTCATCGTTAAAAAATCTATTTAATTGTTTCATTTTTTTAGATCTAGTTAAATACCCAAATTTTGTGCTCTGATCTTGTATATCGGTGCAATGTAAATTTTCAAAAAGTTCCATAGCTGTAAACGAAATACTAAAAAGGAAGTTTTTATAATCTTCTTTATCTATGTATGAAACTGCTAATATATATTTAGTTTTTTTAGAGTCACGCCTAGCCATAGAAAAGTTTCTATATGGGGTAAGTAAGAAATAAATACCGATATCTTCAGCTGTATGATAATTTGGAGTTGAGTTTATTTTAACTGTTATATTGTACTCTACATTATTTGGGAAGCAACTATATGAAGGTTCAAAGGTAGTTAAGGTGTAATTTTTTGTTTTATCAGCACTTATAAAAGAAAAAAGATTTCCTGAGATATTATGAAATGGCATTCCGGCATCATTAACTAAACGTAATTGAAAATCTGGTGTAATCAGAGGTTTTTCTGGGATTTTTATTTTAAGTCTTTTATTTATGTGATAATTTTCACGAAGTGACGGATTTTCATCTAGAGTTGACCTTATAGAAAGCCATTCATCAAATTCACACTTTTCTCTATGTCGACCACTTTCAAGATTAACAATTAGCTCTTTATATATTGTAACCGCTTGTTGATAGAATGAAAGCTCATCTTCATTAGGAGTATTGCCATTTTTAATCATTTTTTCTGCTTCTTTTATATGTAATAACTCCCCTACCGTTATGTCAACTTCTGGTAAGCTATCTATTTTATATTTTATTTTTTTTTGCAAATAATTTTTAGTTATTTCATCTTCAGAGTTATTATTCAAAAGTTTATTTTTTTCTAACTGAATATTTGTATCAATTATTTTTTTGTATTCATCATAGCTAATAATTCCATGCTTCATAAAAGAAGACTGAACAGATGTTGAATTAAATTTATCAATTAGCTTATTGTATGAAATAACTGCTTGTTTATATATTGTTATTTTTTCATCGTCATGAATATAATCGTTATTATTTAATACTTCTTCTGCTAGTTTTATAGATGATAATACTGTTTTTTTTATCATCAAGTTTTTATCTTTACCAAAAGTATACTTAACTTCTACTTCTTCGCACACAGTTGCGTGTGCAGGGATTTGTTGTATTGTAAATTTTTTTAAGCAGTTATTACAAGGTATCTCTTTTTGAGGGCAATTATACTTATGAGATACAAGAACTTTGTTATCTCCTGTTATGCCACAAGTTTTACACCTAGGTGATAGCGAAGTACCGTTATTTTGATTAGCTGTTATAACAGTATTGTTTACAGCAGGTAAAGTGTCTGAAATATTTTGCATTTTTATTCGTGTTTATAGTTGTTAGTAGTAAAGTTATTTGCTAGATATTTTAATCTTATTAGATTAATTTATAATAAGATTATAACATATTAAATAAATTTGTAAATATCACAGGTGAAATTTTTAGTATTAGTAGCAACCCTAAGAACTGAAATTACTTAATTGCTTGATGCAACATTCAAAAGAAGCAATAAAATAATTTAATATTGAAGAGATGTATATTTTAGTATAAGTTAATAAATGGTGTTACTTAAATATTTAGCTCTATAGTAGTTGTTCGTATTATAAGATAATGCTATCATGCAATTAGAAAAAAGATAGGCTTTTCAGAGGAAAAACAATTGAAAAAGCGTGGTGCTATAGAAGCTCAATTATAGATAAAATCTAATCAGAATATTAGATTAATTATTAAAAAAGGCGCTAAATTTTCTTTTTTCAAGGTTAACAGTTAAATTTTTTAACTTTAGGAAAAATGCGTATATAATTACAAATAGACAGAGCTTATGATTATAATTAGACCAATTCAAGAAACTGACTTAGATAAACTATATGAAATATCTCACAAAACAGGCAAAGGATTTACTTCTTTACAGCCAGATAAAAAGTTTATAGAAGAAAAAATTACCCATTCTGTAAAATCTTTTAATCAAGAGCGAACCAATAATAGATCTTCTTTGTTTTTTTTTGTTGCAGAGGATACTTATTCTAAAGAGTTAATAGGTACTGCTGGTATTAAATCTGCAATAGGCAGATATAAACCATGGTATAGTTATAAAGTTAATAAGCAAATTCACACTTGTTCTAAATTAGGTGTTTATAACTCTGTTGATATTTTATTGCTCTGTAACAATCATACGGGAAGCTCTGAGCTATGCTCATTATTTTTAAACCCGGAGTATCGTGGAAAGATGTACGGTCTGCCTTTATCAAAGAGTAGATTTATGTTTATTAAAGCCCATAAGAAACTATTTAGTGATGTAATAATAGCCGAAATGCGAGGTTTTCTTAATGAAAATAATAAATCGCCTTTTTGGGAAAATTTTGTTCGTAAATTTTTACCTATATCTTTTTCGAAGGCCGATTTTTTATCTACAATTGATAAATCATTTATCGCAGAGCTTATGCCTAGACACCCTATATATACTAATATAATTGAGCAGGAAGCACAAGATTGTATTGGTGTTCCTCATAAATATACTGTACCAGCAATGAGAATTCTACAGAAAGAGGGGTTTACTTATAATAAATATATTGATATTTTTGATGCTGGTCCGTTATTAGAATGTGAAACAAAGTCTATAAATAGCGTACAAAATACTCAACAATTTACAGTTGAAATTAACAGTAGTAAAAGTAATAAGTTAAATAGAAGGCTGATGATTGCAAATGACAAACTAGCTAATTTCAGATGTACGCTAACATCAGCGGTTAATATAGAGCACCAAGAAGAGAAAATTGCTATTATTGATGCTAGTTTAGCGGAAATATTATTAGTTAGTGACGGAGATAAAATATATCTTCTTGATCCATTATTAAGCAATAAAAGTATGTGATTTCAGACGAAGTAATCTGTTAAACTTTATCGCTTCTTTTTACTTTATTTACAAAAACAAATATTTTAAATTATAAGGCGTATAAATTTGTAAAGTAGTTTCTTTTATTATTCGCTGTATTAAATTTTTAATTTTAAGCGTCAAGTATTAACTTTAACAAGGCATAAATTATGAGTATAAAAGATGCAAATATTACTTTGCAGTCTAAAGGTAACTTTATAAATGGTTCCTGGGTTCCTGGAAGAGGGTTTGAATTTGGCTCTTACAATCCAGCGAATAATGAAAAAATATGGAATGGTAATTGTGCTAATGAACAGCAATTAGATCAAGCAATAGATGCAGCTAGAGAGGCATCTTATGAATGGGCAAATACGTCATTAGACGTTAGAATAAAAAAAGTAGAAGACTTTGCTAGCTTAGTAGAAAGTAAGCTAGATACTATTACAAATATAATAGCAGAAGAAACAGGCAAACCGCTTTGGGAAGCTGCTCAAGAAGCTAAATCTATATATACAAAAGCAGGTATATCAATAGAAGCTCACACTACCAGAACAGGAGATAGCGAGCAAGCAACGCCTTTAGGCACTAGTCGTATAACCTACAAACCACATGGTGTTATCGCTGTGTTTGGGCCTTATAATTTTCCTGGGCATTTGCCAAATGGTCATATAATACCTGCATTACTCGCTGGTAATACAGTTATTTTTAAACCGAGTGACTTTACTCCCAAAATAGCAGAGTTTATTGTTAGTTTATGGCATGAATCAGGTTTACCAAAAGGAGTTATAAACTTATTACAAGGTGGCATTGCTATAGGTAAAGCATTATCAACCCATTTAGGAATAGACGGTGTATTTTTTACAGGTAGTTCTAATACAGGAAAATCTATACATAAACACTATGCTGAAAAAACAGGTAAAATATTAGCATTAGAAATGGGTGGCAATAATCCGTTAATAGTTACAGAGTTAGATAACATTAAAGCGGCTTTATATAATTGTATACAATCGGCATTTATTACCACAGGGCAACGTTGCACTTGCGCAAGAAGATTATTTATACCGAAAGGTAAATGGGGAGATAATTTTCTTACAGATTTAATAAATGCAACTAGTAATATAGTTATAGGTTCGTGGAATGACGATCCACAGCCGTTTATCGGTCCGGTTATTTCTAAATTTGTAGCAAAAAACACTGTAAATATTATGTTGTTTTTTGAACAAATGGGTGCTAAGGTTTTATTAAAATCAAAACATATAGATGAAAATACTGGTTTTGTATCCCCAGGAATCATTGATATTACTAGCATTAAAGACACAATGGCAGATGAAGAAAATTTTGCTCCTATACTAAAAGTAATAAGATACGAAACTTTTGATGAAGCATTATATTGGGCTAATAATACTAATTATGGTTTATCCGCTGGGTTATTAAGTGAAGATAAAAATCTATATCAAACTTTTTATAAAAAAATTAGGGCAGGAATTGTAAATTGGAACATGCCAACTACAGGAGCTAGTGGTAAAGCACCGTTTGGTGGTATAGGAGATAGCGGTAATTTAAGACCTAGTGCTTACTTTGCAGCAGATTATTGCTCTTATCCTGTAGCTGGTATAGAGTCTACAGAATTAATTTTGCCAGAAAAAATTCTTCCAGGAATAAAAATTTAATTTATACAGGTAGCAGTTGTAAGCCAGCTTTTCAGCGGCTACCTGTAATAGTAACAATAATAATTTAAGAATTTATATGACTACTTATGAAGCAAATTTCGATGGTTTAGTTGGACCTAGTCATAATTATGCTGGGTTATCTCTAGGCAATATAGCTTCGACTTCAAATAAAAATTTAGTATCTAATCCTAAGAATGCAGCTATACAGGGATTAGAAAAAATGAAATTTCTTGCAGATGCTGGATATATTCAAGGAGTTTTAGCACCTCACCTACGGCCAAACTTACAAATATTACGTCAACTAGGTTTCAGTGGTTCAGATAAACAGGTATTAACGCAAGCTAATAGATATAACAAAAACTTGGTATCTAGTTGTTATTCTGCATCTAATATGTGGGTTGCAAATGCAGCTACTGTATCTCCAAGTGCTGATACTTCAGATGGTAAAGTGCATTTTACTCCTGCTAACTTAGCAAGCAATTTTCATCGGTCTATCGAAGCAAGAGCAACGTCAAAACTTCTTAAATTATTGTTTAAAAATAATAATTATTTCGTTCATCATGATCCATTACCAAATGGCGGATATTTTGATGATGAAGGTGCTGCTAATCATACACGTCTATGTAATAATTATAAAGATAGCGGTGTTGAGATTTTTGTTTATGGACGCTGTACTTTTAATGGAGCTAATACTAAGCCAAAAAAATTTCCTGCTAGACAAACTGTTGAAGCTGCTGAAGCAATTGTACGTAATCATAAGTTAAATCCTAAAAAAGTTATTTTTTTACAGCAAAATAGTAAAGCAATTGATAAAGGGGTGTTTCATAATGATGTAATATCAGTAGGCAATAAAGAACTATTATTTTGTCATGAATACTCATATGAGAATCAACAACAATCACTTAAAGATATACGTCACTGCTTTGGTGACAATCTTAAAGTGATACAGGTTCCTAACTCTGAAGTAAGTATAAATGATGCACTAAATAGCTATTTATTTAATAGTCAGTTATTAGAGCATAACAATAAACACAGGCTATTAGTTCCCTTAGAATGTAAAACAAATAATAAAGTTTGGGGGTATTTAAATAAGCTTATAGATAATGCAAGTATAATAGATGATGTTATAGTTAAAGATTTAAAGCAAAGTATGAATAATGGTGGTGGCCCTGCATGTTTAAGATTAAGGGTAGTGCTTACCGAGCAAGAGTTGCAAGGATGTAATACTAATTGCTTATTTTCTAATGAATTATATCAAAAATTATTATCCTGGATCAACAAGCATTATCGAGATCGACTTGCACCTGAAGATTTATTAGATGAATATTTAATAACAGAAATATATACGGCTTTAGATGAATTAACGCAAATATTAGATTTAGGAGACTTCTATAGTTTTCAAAAATAATAAGTTGATTATCAAATGATAAAAACTTAGAATCCTTGCCGTGCGTAAAGCTATTAAAAAATTCTGTCTAGTAGCTACAACAAGTTAAATGTCGTAGGTGTTTGTGTAATATTTTTCCTTGTAATATGTAATACAAGCGAAAAATGCATAGTTTGTATATTAATTCTATATACAGTTCTAATTCTATTAGTTATGGTTTTCGTGGAGTTTTTGCTGTCATCATCTGCAGTATTGTATACTTCTGGAGTTAGATGCTCTAAATGTTTTGCTAGTTGGTCTATATAAAAATATATGATTAAATTCTCTGGAGAATTATGACTATATAAAATATCATCTATATAAGCTAAAGGTTGTATTTTTGATGTTTGATTTACTTTTTTTATAGCGAATACTAGAGAAGGAATAAATATTAGAGTATGACTTTTTTGTAATTGTAGTAATATTGTGACTAACTTATTTCCTGAATTTAAGACTTCATTAGTATCACTGAAATTATTTACATTTGCTTTGTTATTGAATGCGAGTTTATATATCTCTAATAAAGATACGCATTTATCAGTTATCATATCCATTGCTGTAGCTTCAGAAGATGTTTTTAACCATAGTTCTTGTTCTTTAGGTGGTACTATTATTTGGTTGTTATCAGAGTGGTTTTCTATATTAGTTTCATTTGATAAATTGTCTAGTATTTCATTGTTGTTATTAGTAGTGTTTTGTGTGTCTTTATGATGAATTGTATTTACTAAGATACGACCCTCTGAATAATCAACATTATATTGTGAATATGAGTAAGGATTGTCAGTGCAATAATATTTTTCTCCAGCATGAACAGACATAGTATTAGTCGAATAACAAGCCATACTAAAAAGAGAAATAAAAAAAATTTTATGCATTATGTTATCTCATAGATAAATTATTGTTGTTATTAAAAGTTATTAATTATTATACATTATTAAATAAATGTAATATGATTGAAATAGCTAAATGTCAGTAGTATTTAGTTTTCCAATAAAACTATAATTAAAAATTATATAATATTTTATAAGTAAGGTTGTTTTATGTTTTGTTATTCTTTAAGATTTATACGTCTATTTACTAATATTTTTTTATCTGCGTTATTACTATTTAATGTAATGTTATCTGATATTTATGCTCATGATCTACAAGATATAAATAATAAAAATAACTTGATAACCGCTGTTGAAAAAAATGATATAGCAACAATTAAAAAGTTATCAAGAGATCCTAATTGTGATGCTAATATAAAAAATAGCTATGGTCTTTCTGCATTAATGATTGCTGCATATTATGGAAAGATAGAAGTAATTAAAGAATTGGCAAAGTTTACAAATATTGATGCTAATATAGAGAATACAGCTAGTTTTACGGCATTAATGTGTGCTACGCAAGAATGTCAAATAAAATCAATTAAAGCATTATCAAGAGTACCTAAGTTTGATGTTAATTTTCAAAATGAATATGGCGACACGGCATTAATAATTGCTGCAATTGAGGGCGATGTAGCAGTTATTAAAACACTACTAGAGTTTCCTGATATAAATGTTAATTTACAAGGCAAAGAAGATGGTTGTACAGCATTGATGCATGCCTCACAAGAAGGAAATATAGGTACAATTAAAGAGTTAGCTAAAATTAAAGGTATTGACTATAAGATAAAAAACAATGCAGGCAAAACAGCTTTAGATCTAGCAAAAAACGAAGATACACGAAAATGTTTAAAGGATTTTTTTGATTTTTAAATTATTTTAAACTTGCTAGATAGAGTTGTGTTTGTTTGATCAAGATGCATATTATAATTTTCATTTCCATAACAAATAGAACTCTTAAGACAAAGTATTTGTAGAGCATGCATTGTTGCTATATAGCATACAGAGTTAATAAAATGTTTTCTATTATGTTTTTAAATACAGCATTATAATGCATAATTCTATTGGCTGTATTTGTGAGCGCTACCTTTTTTTATTTACCAATTAGTGCCGTAAAGCCTCGCCCTTTAGGGCGGGGATATAAGGCATAAA
>CAKNAD010000100.1 GCA_929200515.1 Candidatus Gorgonimonas leptogorgiae
ACTTATAATCACTTGCTGAAAACCCGCATTTCCAACTGCCACTTGTATATACACGCAGCAGATGAAAACACTGATTTTCACCTACCGCCTATCCTATATAGTTTGTATTTTAAAACCCTATTGAAACACAGCACAACATATGGTACAATAGAAACTTATTTAAACATAATATACAAGGATTAGTAATATGGGGTCTGAATTATCTATCAGTAATAGCACTCAAAATAATTATATTAGTCAAGCAGAAAACAATAACACAAATATAGTTATTCGTGGCTACAGAAAAATAAAAAAAGTTATTGAATCGATATTCAATTGCTTTATAAATGCTGTAAAATTTCTCATTGAACTTGTTATTCCTCAAAAAACTAAAGAAGATCATGATATAATAGCAAACACTAAAACACATCCTAAATTAACTGAAACTAAAACAGAAGAAGTAGCCAAAACACAAGCTGAATCATTTAAAATTGAAATAAAAGAAGCACCCCAATTAGAAAATATTGAAAGATCAGAAACTGACGTAACTAGTGTTAACCTATTTAACCCTAATGCTATGGGATATATTCTATGGAATGTTTCAAAAAGTAGTTCACTTGAAGCTCATTCTGTACCTGAAGTAGAAATTGTTTACTTATCCGATGAATCAGAACCAGAAATAGAAAATTCTACAGTAAATGATGAAATATTAGTTAAGTCTAATGTAGATGAAATATCGAAAACATTAAGCCCGTTAGATGTTTTTTTAAAAACAGAAACCGATAAAATACATCCACTAGTTATAAAACCAGAAAATATCGAGTATTGTCAGTCAAACTTGAATTCTAAAGGCGTTAATAAAAAGGTTAGTTTAGGCAAAGGTGCATTTTGTAGATCATATTTAGCAGAACATCAACCTGAACAACAAACTAACAACAAGCAATTGCTAGTGGTTATTGAGGCTGTAGAATTAAAGCAAAAATTAAAAGAGAACCAAGTAGGAATAATAGATAAAAATAATAAGGAAATGCAAAAGCGTCATCAGAAAGAAATTCTGTTACATAATGATGTGAGTTTGATTATAGGTGAAAACTCTGAAAGTCGCATAGCCATGCCTTTTAGAGGAATAAGCCTTGATGCTCTAGCAAATGGTGGAAAAAAATACGATAAACTTACAAAACTAACAAATAAAGATATTAGAAACAACATTTCTCTATTAGCAAAAATAGAAAATCCAGATATAACTCCTCAAGCAGGCACACGAAGCGAGAAAGAGGTATTCCATATAATGAGACAAATATTTGAGGAGGTAGCTTCTTTAAATGAAAATAATAGGTCTCATGGTGATATTACTATTTGTAATGTTTGTATAGATGGAAATACTAAGGTTTCACTGATTGATGCAGGAAGTATAATCAAATATAAAAAATCAACAGATTCGCGAACTACTAATAGAGCACATAATAGATATTATATGGCTCCAGAACTTGTAAAATCTGGTAGGTTTTATATGAGTTCTGATATATGGAGTATTGGGGTTCTTGCATATCAGTTGTTAGCTGGTAGAGCAGATATGTGTAATATGGCAGCTGGTGGATGTATCCCTTATCAAAAAGATGGAGCTGTTAATGTTAGAATAGAAGTTTCAGACAAAATGAAAGATATACTCACGAAGCTATTGACATTGGATCCAGAAAAAAGGCCTACAGCTAAACAAGCTTTAGAATTATTAGGACCGAGACCAGAAATTAAGCAAATGAACTTGTTAGATTTAACCCTAACTAAAAGTAAACTTGATCCTGTTGTTGCCAACCTACAAAATTTAGCAACTGATGCTAATAGAATGGAACAAGAACAAACAACTATAGAAGATGTAACAGAACGATTAAATTTTGCTCAGCAACAATTAGATCTAGTACAGGATCAGATAATCAGCTTGAGCATAGAAAAAAGTTTTGCGAACTAGTACTCTAAACACTCTTTACTCAAATAAATCTATAAAATAATCTGCATTATATTCCGGAGGCGGCACGTTATCTAACAAATTAAAATCATCTATATTAATACACAATTGATAATTTCCTTCCTCTACTTCAAGTCCTACTACCTTAAAAGGGGAAAAAGCATCTTCTCTTATTGTAAAAATACGTACTAGTAATTTAGGATGTTGTTCCATTGCTCGCATAAGAGATGACAATTCAAATATTATATTATTTGAGTCTGTATTATGTAGCCATCTAGATGATATTTTCATTACTGTAGGTTTATATGTTATACCTTCAATAATAATAAAATCTATAGCTTTAGATCCCATATAAGAATACCGTTGCATCCATTGTTGAGAAAAATCGCCCAATGCAAATGGATTTAAAATGGTAATATCGTTATCCCCAAGGTGATTTAATTGTTTTGCAACAGCTTTTTTACATTCAGTAAAATAAATTTTTTTAGTAATAAAATAATCATCTTTATTTGCATAATTTGGAATAGTATTTAAGGTAGCATTACGCATTTGGTTATCTTTTGTTCTAAACTCAGTAGACATCAAACGCCATGTGTTGATATCTCCCACTAATACTTTATAAAATCTTTTGACTCTTTTATTAGACTTAAATGAAAAAACATGAGTTGCTACCGATGAAATAGCATATGACTCATTTCTTAACAAAAGGTTTCCAATAATACCTTCTACCCTTAATCTAAGTAAACCAGCTAAATTTTTATTACTAAAGTTAATAATCAGCCTACTACAAATTTTATAAAATTTTTTATTATTATTAACATAAGATAATTTACCAGATGTAGGAATAAAAGACATAGCCGGATCGCAACAACTTTTAATAATTTTAGTACTCACAGAATAATTTAGATGTAGCTTACCATGCGAGACTAATCCATTGCTATCATTTAACGACCAAGAATAACTTTTATTATAATCTTGGGCAAAAGTAAATACAGAGTAAAAACTTGCGATTATAATAATTTTTATTGTTGTTTTTATAATATTATTCATTTGATAATTAATTTAAGTTTTAATATATAGAAAAGCTGATACTAATATAAAATACTACAGTAATCAAGACGTTCTTCTTAAATTAAATTATTTTATCTAGCTTTTAAACATATCTAACCGCATACCCAATTAAAGTGATATATCAAAGAAGCCGATCGATTTCTATATTGATAATTTAGCTTATTAGTGTAGTTGTATACATTTAATTTATATAATTAGTAGTCAGATTTCTTGCAACATAAAAAATGAGGCGATCATGATTTACGTATTAAGAGATAGCCATGGGAGAATTACTAAAATAAGTGAGTCTCCTAAATCTAACGAATGGCAAGAATGCCAAGAAAATAACAAAGAATTACAACTGTTTTTACAGAATAATCCTAGTGCTACTAAAGATATAATGCGCTCAGTAGATGCAGATTTTATTAGAGTATTAGAGGATGTTATTGATTTATTAATAAATAAAGAAATAATTAAATTTACTGATTTTCCAGTTCCTGTACAAAATAAATTATTAAAACGCAGGAAATATCGCAATGTAATCAAGCAAAATCCTGATGCAGCTATATTATTAGATAGCAACTCTGGATTATTATAAAAAAATTAAATAAAAACTATTACTAACTTTAAAAAGAATTTTATTATGGCATTTGATTATTTTCAATCTGGAATTTCTGGTTATTCTAGCACTGGTCTAGATTTAACTAAACAAGACTTTCCACAACAAAAGTATTCCTTTGTAACACCAGGAAAAAAAGTAGAGTCACATATATGGAATTTATTCAGTTTTAGTAAGTCTTATGAAAATAAAACACTTAGCTTTATTACTGGTATTAATAATAATACAGTATTAACACCAATAGAACATGTCAGCATGGCAAATAAAACTATAAATGTAATTTCAGAGCAAATTAGTAAATATCCTAAATCTAGCCAGCAATCGCAAATACTAAATAAGGCATTAGATATACTAACTAAATCTAAAGAAGATATAGATTATTTAACAATAAATCGTAATGTTTTATTAGCTGGATAGCTTTAAGGTGGAATATGCATAAATCTGTTGAATCATGGATGCTAAATCAAGCGGCTTATTATTTAGAGTATTCCCACTATGATAAAGCAATAGCATTATTACAAGCTTTAGAATTAATAGATAAATCTAGTTTAGATAGCTATAAAATGCTAGCTTACTTATATTTAAAAAAAGAAGATTTTAAAGAGGCAATTAATTTAGCAAACAGATACATTATTAATGCCAAAAACTCCGAAGATAGAAAAAAAATGGAGTGGCTTAAAAAATATGCTGTATTTAAAATGAAGTCAGCACAAAACGGCAATAATAACTTAACAATTAAACAGCATCTATAAACCATTGGGTAGCTATGCATGAATGCATTGATCGCAGGTATAAATAGTCTTAGTAAAAAAAATGATATAGTTCTAGCTATTCTGTTAATGGCAATAATCGCTCTTATTGTATTGCCAATGCCAACGGGATTAGTAGATTTTTTAATCGCACTTAATATGGGTATGGCGGTTATTCTATTAATGACAGCTATCTATCTTAAATCACCGCTTGAGTTTTCTTCATTTCCTGGAGTGTTACTAGTTACCACTTTATTTAGACTATCGTTGTCTATTACCACTACTAGGCTAATTTTATTACAGGCAGATGCAGGAGAAATTGTATACACTTTTGGTAACTTTGTTGTTGGTGGTAATTTAGTAGTTGGTTTGGTTATCTTTCTTATTATAACTATAGTGCAATTTTTGGTTATTACTAAGGGTTCTGAACGTGTTGCAGAGGTAAGCGCACGGTTCTCCTTAGATGGAATGCCAGGCAAACAAATGAGTATTGATGCCGATTTACGTGCTGGGTCCATCGATGCTGAAGAAGCTCAGAGACGTCGTGGTTTAGTAACTAAAGAGTCGCAATTATTTGGTTCCATGGATGGTGCCATGAAGTTTGTTAAAGGCGACGCAATAGCTGGTATTATAATAATTGTAGTTAACATTACAGCTGGTATAGCAATTGGTAGTAGTAACGGTATGCCAATGAAAGAAGCATTAGCATTATATGCAGTATTAACTATAGGCGATGGTTTAATATCACAAATACCGGCACTACTTATTTCTATAACAGCTGGTATTATTGTTACTAGGGTATCAAATGAAGAATCACGAGATTTAGGTAATGAAATAGGAGCACAGCTAACTGATAAACCTAAAGCTTTGTTAGTTGCTGGTGCTTTATTACTAGGCTTCGCTATAGTACCTGGGTTTCCCACAGCAATATTTTTAGGGCTAGCTGCAGTAATTGGCGGTGGTGGTTTCTTTATTCTTCGAAAGTTTGCACAGTCGGAATATGAACAATCGGATAGCTCAATTCCTGCTATGGCAGCTTCAGCAACAGATGATCCAAGACAAGCTCAAACTAAATTAGATCAACAAGAAGAGTTTTCACAAACCTTACCTTTAGTTATCGATGTTCCAGTAAATATAAAGAAAATAATAAAACCCAGTGTATTAAACGCCGAACTAGTGAAAGTGCGCAAAGCCCTTTATATGGATCTAGGGGTGCCGTTTCCAGGTATTCATTTGCGTTTCAATGAAAATATTAAAGAAAATAGTTATGCTATTTTATTGCAAGAAGTACCTGTGGCTGAAGGTCGATTTAAACCTGGACATCTATTTATACGTGAAACTAAAGATCATTTAGATATGCTCGGAATAGACTATGAAACCGATGAAGAGTTTTTGCCCAATTTAGACTCATTATGGGGGAAAGAGTCTTTAAAACCTAAACTAGAAGAACAATCTATTCAATATATGGATAGCTCCAAAATAATGACATTCCATTTAGCACATGTGCTGAAAAAATATTCAGAAGATTTCATCGGTATTCAAGAAACCCGTTACTTATTAGAAAAAATGGAAGGTAATTTTGGAGAATTAATTAAAGAAGCACAACGGTTATTACCAGTAAACAAAATAACTGAAATTTTCCAAAGATTAGTAGCTGAAGATATTTCTATACGTAACTTACGTAATATTTTGCAAGCATTAGTTGTTTGGGGGCATAAAGAAAAAGAAGTAATTCAGCTTACTGAATATGTACGTTCATCATTAAAACGTTATATAAGTTATAAATATTCTAATGGACGCAATACTTTACCAGTGTATTTGTTGGATCAAGAAGTAGAAGACACTATACGTAACGGCATTAGACAAACTTCAGCAGGTAGTTATTTAGCTTTAGATCCAATGACGACTAACAAATTTGTCGAAAATACTAAGCAAGCAGTTGGTAAAATTAGCCATTTAGAACATAAGCCAGTGTTAATAACTGCTATGGATATTCGTAGATATGTACGCAAATTGCTAGAGCAAGAACTATACGAATTAGCGGTATTGTCGCATCAAGAACTTACTGAAGAAATAATAGTACAACCTTTAGGGCGGATAAATTTATAACTTTTTAGCCAATTTAGTAAATAGTTGTAACCATTGGCTATATATTATCTCCATGCTATATTTTTTTCTTACTTCTACAGCTTTTGTAGCTAGTTGTTGCCGTAACTTTTTATCTTCTATTAGTCTACTAAGTTCTTGGGTAAAAGCGGTGGTATTTCCTACTGGAACTAATAAACCATTTACTCCATGTTCTATAATCTCAGCTGGTCCAGTTTTACAAGCAAAACTAACTACTGGCAAGCCATATGCCATAGCTTCTAATAGTACACAGGGTAATCCTTCAAATCTAGAAGAAAACACAAAAACATCCGCAGCGCTATACCAATGATGTAAATTGCCAACAGCTCCTAGCATTAAAACACGTTGTTGCAACCCCAATTTAGCTATTTGTTGCTCTAAGTCATGGCGTTGTGTACCCTCACCTAGAATAATTAATTGCCAATTGTTATATTTATTCGTAATAGTTGCAAACATATCTATTAGTAAATCAAAACCCTTTTGTTGCTCTAGTCTACCAACAGCTAATAAAGTTTTGCTATTATTTTGTATAAATTGATTAGGCATTAAGCTATTTGAAATTATCGGTAATGGATACACTAGCGGGTTAGCAATAACTACATTATTAGTTAAATGAGTATTAGCATTTAACCAGTCAGCACTTTCTTGAGTTAATACTACTAAGGAATCTAAACGACTATAAAAATATTTTTTAAAAAATTGAAAACCTCTACCAAATCTATTATTAGCAAAATGGCTAGCATAAAAATGCTCCATGCCAACAACAATAACTTGTTTTAATGCATATTTAGCAAGGGCTGCGTAACGGTTAGCTAGTGGATCTATAGCTATAATGATATCCGGCTTATATTTAATTACAGCTATTATAAATTTATATGCTAATAATATTCTTGATCTTGGTATTTGAATAAGCTTAATGCTAGAGTTTAACTTAAAAAAACAGTTATTTTTTTTACCTAAATGAGCTATAGTAACTTTATGTCCCTGATCGGTAAAATAATTAGCATATAGCGTAATAACCCGTTCTTCTCCACTAGATTTACTCATTGCATCGGAATGAAAAAACATTATTTTTTTATTTTGCATCTATCTTCCTTAACGGTATAACATTATTATTAGATGCTTGCATACTTACTAGCAGCATCTGTGGCTAGTTTATCAACTATGTCATTTTCTTTATGGCCACTATGTCCTTTTACCCAATGCCACTTAATATTATGCCTTTGGCTTTGTTGGTCTAGCAATAACCATAAATCTTGATTTTTAACTGGTTTGCCATTTGCTGTTTTCCAGCCCTTTTTTTTCCAATTGTTAATCCAGCTAGTTATGCCATTTTTAACATAAGTGGAATCAGTAGTTAAATTTACAGTTGCAGAATATTTTATAACTTCTAACGCTTTAATACATGCAGTTAATTCCATACGGTTGTTAGAAGTATGTTTTTCGCCACCAGATATAGTTTTTTCATTATCGTTATATCTTAATAAAGCCCCCCAACCCCCTGGTCCAGGGTTGCCCTTACAAGCTCCATCAGTATAAATATCTATACATTGCATACAATTTCCTATGATTTAAAATATTTTAAACAGCTATTTTAAATCAAAAAGGTTAAATGGTAAATTTTATATTTAAGGAGTCCCTGAAAAAAAGTGTAATATAGAATTTTTTTTGCTAGACTAATTTTTTTTAAAGGTATACAAGTTTAAAAAAAGTAAAAAAATGTTATTTTTAATAGAGAGCATAACAGTTTTTAGCTACATCATCACACATAATTTAACTAAATTCAATCATTTAAAGCCCTCATAGACATTTTATTAAAATTTAACTAATTCTGTAAAATAATGAACTGAAGGATAATAGAATAGTCTAAATTAGTATAGGTTTTTAAGAAAATCTATATTTAGGGTTGTTACTCACAGATAAATAAAAAATATCATTAAAATCAGTATTGATAAATATTCTAAAGAAAATAATCATCACTGTGTAAGTTATAAAATTGTTAAAGTAGTCACTCAATAGAAAGGGGTTAGTTTATGGATAATCGTATAGTAGCTGAAAATAGACAAATTGGAAATTATGGCATCTTAAAAGAGAATCTAAAAATAGCGTTTGATCGAAATATTAATAAAATAGAAATAGTTTCAACTCTCCTGTCTCTAGGTATTGGTTGTGGGGTGACAGCAGTAGCTCAAAAAGCTCTGTTTGATAGAGATGTTAGCACAACTGAACTGTTATATTGTTGTGGCGTGATTCTATTTATAGATTTGCCTCTTCATATTCTTAATGATACTATAAAACTAATATTAAATGCAAAAGAAGAAATGTTTATAGATACACCAGATTTATTGCCATATGACAAGTTAAAATCTATACCAGAAAATTATAATATTAATGATTTAAAACCTAATGCTTGTTGCCCGATATCAGGTATAGAGTTAAAGGAGAACGATACGGTTTTGTGCGAAAAACAGCTATATAGTTATGAAGCTTTAAAAAAATGGCATACTTATAAAAATAACACTAGTAAAATGGTTCCACATACTGGAAATATTCCTCTAAAATGGGATGAAAATGTCTATAAATTACCAAGGTATCCCCACTTAGACGAATAACAATGAACTGAATGATAATAGAATAGTCTAATTAGTATAGGTTTTTAAGAAAATCTATATTTAGGGTTGTTACTCACAGATAAATAAAAAATATCATTAAAATCAGTATTGATAAATATTCTAAAGAAAATAATCATCACTGTGTAAGTTATAAAATTGTTAAAGCAGTCACTCAATGGAAAGGGAATAATTTATGGATAATCGTATAGTAGCTGAAAATAGACAAATTGAAGATTATAGCATCTTAAAAGAGAATCTAAAAATAGCGTTCGATCGAAATATTAATAAAACACAAATAGCTTCAAATCTACTGTATTTAGGTATTGGTTGTGGACTGGCAGTAGTAGCTACAAAAGTTCTGACTGGTAGAGTGGTTAGCAAAACTAAACTGTTATGTTGTAGTGCTGCGGTTCTAGCTGTACAGTTACCTCTTAAT
>CAKNAD010000101.1:0-7379 GCA_929200515.1 Candidatus Gorgonimonas leptogorgiae
TTGGTTGAGTTATGGTTGATGTTATTGACTGTATTGTATAGTTTGCTGTTAACTGAGTTGATGGTTGTTTTGTTGTCTGAGTGATAGTTGGTGTTATTGATTGAGTACTTGTATTATAAAATACTGATGTTTGTATTCTTAATTGAGGTAACAGCGTCGCTTGAGGAGTTGTTGGGCTAAACCTAAGCCTAGTAGTTTTGTTAGAGTTAGTTATATTTCTTCTAGATAAAGTAACAGACACTGCAATGATGGCTCCTAATATTCCAACGCCAGCAATAATCACAACACCTAAAATTATTTTACCAGAAGTGGTTTTCATAAATTTAGTAGCTCTACCATTAAAAAAATGAAAATGAAAAATCTCACGATTTCCAGTGGTTTCATCAAGATTGTCGACTTCTTCGTTATCACAAAGACTTAAAGTACTTTCAGTTTTATTTAAATTATATGGTGTTATAGAAGCTATAGTATTCAAAACAACCTCTCTGCAAGTTGATATTGTTTTGTATATGTACAATAATAACTTGAATTTTTATTAAAATTATTAGACAGTTTGCCATTTTTAGGCTTTTATTTTTGTATAATCAAACTGTGGTTTATTTTTCGCTCTTTAGTAAAATGCTATGTTTTTATTTTTCAATAATTAAAATAAGTAATATTTAATCAGGAGTCAAGTATCTTCAAATAAAAGTTGTATGTTTTAATCTAAGGACAATATTCATGCATCAATCTGCCAATAATTAATAGTAACTTGATAACTTGCTAATAACTACAATGGCTACCATTTAGAAAACTTGCAGAAATTTATTCGATAATTCTATTAAACAAATCCAAATAACTAAATGCGTAACTTAAATTAATAAAGCCGAACTTTTAATATTAATAATTGTCTAATATTACTGTATCTTAGTTTATAATAATTAAAAAGGGCTAAAACAAATTTAATAAAAAAATTTTTTAATATAAATAAGGACTTTATATGATTTCAACTGTATTAGAACATAATTTATTAGCGTTACAAGATGTATCGCCTACTAAATTAGAATCACAATGTAATAGTTTTACTAGTTATCAAAATGATATTAAGCCCGTAGTAATCAAAGTAGGTAAAAATAGTCTAAATGAATATGAAATTGAATGTGCTTTTGATAAAACGTCTTTAAAAGAAATAAACCAAATATTAAAATCCGTTGATATGCATTATGTATATAAGCTACTTAAATATATTTTTTTCGATGCTACGGGAAAAGATATTGAATTAAATTATCGCTATGAAAATTTTACTAAAGATACATGCTTGCAGAGTTATAAAACTAAAGCAGAACTTGTTTCCGCTATTAATTGTATTAAACAACACTTAATAGAAAGATCCTTAACTCAGGTTTCTAATATAGACTCATTAAATACAAAAGAAATTATAGATAATAGCAGTAGAGATTATCCGCTACTATGTGATTTTATTAATTTAATGTCAGATAAATATTTTGGAAACTTAGATTTTTTCCAGTATAAAAACATAATTTCACTTGCAGATGGCATAAGTTTTTTTAAGGGTTCGGTAAATTCTATAATAAAAGTTTTTGCAAATACGGATAAAAAAATCAAATTCACAGCTACAGATATATCATACTCAAAAACTGCCAGCAATTTAAATCTAGTTAATAAAAACATAACAGTTAAAATAGTTAATCTAGATAATACACAGAATTTTTTAAAACAAGATATAACTGAGAAATTTGATCTTATATTAATGAAGTCAGGTCTTTGTTGTTGTAATTATAGAACAGCACAATCACTCTCTTGCGGTGGAATTAAAGTATATGATTCAGAAGGTAAATCGCTAAAAAATTTTTTGGTAAATGTATCTAGTATACTAGATACCGATAAACCATATTCAAAAGCAGTTTTGACAAGTCGAATTTATCATGAACCTCAATTTCTAGAGGATCAAATACAAGAGTTTAATAATGAAAATACTGAATTTATAGCAGAAATCATTAGAAATTGTGTAGGAACATTTTCTGGTATTATAATCCATCTGAAACCGATGCCAGATAAAGCTCAAGATGAGTGTTTTGTGCCATCTGATTCCTAAACTTCATCTAGCTTTGAAGTATCCTTAATTTTAGCTACTTTTCTACTAGAAACTGCACTATTATTTGTACACTTTTGATATATTTCAATACTCTAATATAATAGATGCAATATAAATATAAAAGTTATATTAAGAATAAGATAAAAAGCATGAGATACACAATTAAATAGTTGCATATATAAACAAAAACATTTAATATTACAAATGTAACATTATCCGATAAATAAAAATAATAATAAGGTATATAATGAATTTTATTCTTCTTCTTAATTTGATATTAGCTTTCTTTGCTACTCCAGTTATAAATAATAGTGACCTTAACTCACAGAATATCCTTTATAACTTAGTGGATAACGCAGTAGCTAATAACTATAAGTATTCAAACGGCATAACTTCTACGCTACTACATGATTTTAGTTTAGAAGCTAAAAATAATACAGCATCGATACATGAATTTTTTTTTACAGAGAAAAATAACTGTATTTTATTTACTCGAAATAAACAACAAAGCAATAATAACTCGAAAGATGTAGCAGATAATCAATACTTTAATACAATTCTATATATAGATCGTTATTATAAATCTGTAGTTTCGTTACTACAAACACAGGTAGATATTAAAAGTATAAACTTTAATCAACAAAAAAAAATAATTTATTTTATAGCTGGTAATCGTGCTTTAGGTTACAAATTAGCTGATAACAATCAACTAACTAGAATTTACCAATCACCTGAATACCCTGAATACCCTGAAATAATAGATATATCGCTAAATCATGATGCTTCTTTATTAGCCATAGCATTAAAACCAAATAAACTTGTTATGTCAATTATAAACAATCAAGATATAAATCCTAGCTCTGGACGTATGTATTCACTACCAGTAGAAAAAATAGTTAGTATAAAATTTTCATCAACAGACCCCATTTTAGCCATTGAAAATACTAACAATATTAAAACTAGCATTATACTCTTCAAATTAACTGAAGATAATTACTTAGGTTTACCTTTATATAATACTCTTGGATATAATATTATTAAATATGATATTACTCCCATAGAAAAACAGGTTGTTTTACAACAAAGTACCGATTCGATTGACAATGGCAATAAATATTTAACTATTATTGGAGAAAAAAATTATATTGACTACTATCCCAATCCTCTACCAATAACTGACATTAATTTTAATGAAAAGCAAATGTCGTCATCTAATATAGTAGATTTTGTAGTATGCAAAAACAAAGATACAATTATTGCTATTAAAAAATCAGCCAGCAATAAGACAGCTTTATATTTTATCTCGGCATACCAAGATAAATATAACTTTCAACTAACTGCAAAAAAAATAAACGGTAAAAATAATGATTATGTTTTAATAGATGACTTTTACCCTTATAATTTAGAATATCAAAAATCTCAAGAAATCTTTACAGATGCAAATTCAGTTATAGTAAATAAAGATAGCAGTGAAATAGCTGTTATAGGAAATAACAAAATACAAATTTATAATATAAAATATTCTGTAATTTATACTATGAGGTCTGAACTGTATAAAATACTTTCTAAATATTATAAAGCATCAAAATTATACTATTTACACCTAATAGGTTCTAGTAATTGATTGTTGTTTCTAGATTAATAAGTGTTTACACGTGGTAGTTGGAAATAATGTAGGAGTATTTTCTAGTATTATGCTCCATCTCTAAAACCGATGCCAGATAAAGCTCAAGAGGAGTGTTTTATGCTACCTAGTACCTGAGCTTTATTATTTATTCTTGTGTATTAACCTTATGTTATTTTAGATAGATGTGTACAAAACAAATTCTTTGTTTTTAACAGGTAACAAGTTACCTGCTTAAGGTATTTTTGTATCTTTATAAAACTCAAGTAATTTTAATTTTTAAGAGGTTAATTAGATTTCTGAGTGTTTTCTAAAGGAAATAAAACGTTTTTTAAATGTTCCTTAATTTCGCTAGTTAATTGTAAACGGTCAATATCGCTATGCGTTTTTATTCCATGTTTTGTTAACAACTTATAGATATTTCCTTTATTTTCTTCGGAGTAATTACTAAACTTTGGTAACAGATATAAGCACTTATCATTGGGAATTGTTACTCCCCTACAAATTAATTCTAAAATATATAATCTACTATATTTATTATATAAAGCTATTTTAGTTTCGTAAGACATCGACTCATCTTCTTCTATAAAAGTATTGATTTTTGCTCCTTTATCAAGTAAGAATTGAAATACTTCATAACGATGCTTGAGAATTGCCATTGCAAGAGGAGAATATTCTGTTCCAGTATCTATATTCACATCGGCACCATGATCTATTAAGGTTTGTAATATTGGTATAATTATTGTATCATCTAAAGCATATATTGGTAGATACTCCATTGTATGATATAAAAAACATCTGTTAGGTTTATATGTAGCTAACGTTTTAGTTTTATCTTTATTATTAGGATCGAACCCTTCTTCTAAGAAAAATGTAAGTAGCTCATTATCACAATGACTAATAGCCAGCTCTAAAGGGTGACTATCATATTGAGCATCAAGAAGATTTTTAAGTCTCGCACCTTGTTTTATTAGGTCTTTAATTCCTTTAATACTATAGAAAAAAAAGACTGCTTGCCTTAGTTCTTTATCTAGCTCTGAATTATCCTTAATTTCAGCTACTTTTCTACTAGAAATTGCACTATTAATTGTATCCTTTTGCGTTATTTCACCACTATTTAAATAATTAGTAACTTGTGGTTGTTTAGGTTTTTTTTAAAAGGTATACAAGAAAACATACCTCTAGATATTTTTGATGCAAACATATTCTTTCCTTAAATTATAATTGTATTGTAAAGTAAAAAGAGTTTTTAATACTTCAATATAACGGACACAATATAAAGATATAAGTTCTATTAATACTAAGAATAAGATAAAAAGCATGAGAGACACAGTTTATACATGTGGAAGATGAAAATGCTGGGTTTCAGGGCTAAGTAAAAAGATTTAATTCAAGGCAAAATACTGCCCGAATGCAGGTTGCATTTCTAGCTGTTTTAACAATGGAGTAAACCTTTTTATTGCTCACAGAGGGAAAGTCTTTTTGGCTTTTAAACTTTGTTAATACTTTTTAACTTAGTACGAATATAAATAGCCAAAGTAGATACCTTATTTAACAAGCCAAAAAGTTACTTGCTGAAAAGACGCATCTTCAAGATATCTTGAAGGTGTGATTTTTAGCACATGAATATTGATAACAAATTACGGAACTATAATCACATAAATTTATCTAATGTATATAGTAGCACTTAACTATCTTTATTGTTACAAGGTTTACTTTTAGCTTTATAGGTAAATATTTACACCTATAAAATTGTATAACTTTTATCTAAAATTAATAAAATTTATGGATTCACTCATGAAAAAAGGCATTGTATATTTAATCTGGCTGGTATTTGTAATTTCTTGCCCAGCATTTAGTATAATTTCAAAGGAATTATCAGAAATATCTAAGAATAATTATAATTCTACAGGAGTTATAATTTATAGAAAGTATGAAGCTAATTTAGCAGTAAAACCAAATATCATAAAAACTTATGGTTATATACAAAATACTGTTATTGAAAAACAAGAAGTTAATAATTCAGATGCAGATTCATATAAAAATGTAAATATGTTATTTGCACTTATACCTAAAACATACAATTGTGTAGAACCGGACTTAAGTCATAACAAAATACAATGTATGAATGAATATCTTAATAAAAACTATCGTAGCAAAACAATAACATACCATGGCATTAAAGATACAGCTATAATTAATAAAGAAACTGAATTATTTTCAAAAGATTTTAATAATTATTTAACAGAGAAAAATTTAACAAGTATTTTTAGTGCAGAAAAAAAATCACAGATCTCTAATGCCATACTAGGATCATATGGCCTATTTATGCCTACAAATATCGATATGTTATCTAAATTTAATGGCATTGGTAGAGTTCTTTCTTCTGCTGTATCCATTATAGATGATCTATTACTAACAACAAATGACTTTAACAATAACCAGCAAGATATAACTAAACAGCAATTTGCTAACTTACAAGCTTTAATCTTTAAAGCTATAGAACAAGCTAAAACAGTAGTGTTTATTCCTGAATGCATGGCACAAAAACAAACCAATAGTATAGGTTTGCCACTTGCTTTAATAAATAAAGTTTCTGTAGATGAAACAACAGGGCAAGTAACTCTTAATTTAATGTTTTGCAATCAAGCAATAAACGACTTTATTGGATTTTATAAATTTATTAATGCTCGAAATTCCTTATTAGCCTCTAATAATTTAGTATCTGAATGGGAATTTGTTGATTACACTTTAGATTTAACTACTAACACTGAAACAGATGCAGCTTGTAGTAATAATAATTTAATAACTTTAGGTTATAAACTTACATCTATCGAAGGAAAACTTACGGGTTGTATTAATTACCAAGCAGAGAATACTTCTGAATCTGTAACTACTGATATTCCAACGTTTACAGATGAAACTCACTTGTTAAGTGAGTGCAGGGCGCCAACTAATGCGGAAATACAGCTTATTAATAGTTCTGGTTTTAATCACCAGGCAGAGAATACTTCTGAATCTGTAACTACTGATATTCCAACATTTACAACAACTGAACCTAACTTGTTAAATGAGTGCAGGCAGCCAACTGATGCAGAAAGACAACTTATTAATAATTCCCGAATAATAAATTCAACCACTGATAATACTGAAGCTAAGCTGGAAGAAAATATTGCAAATACATCGGTAGATAGTTACTACTATAGTTGTACTACTTACGATCGCAAATGTTTAGTTAAATTTGATTGTAGTTGTACTAATTATTGGTGCTGTCATCTCCATCATAACTCTAAAGATACTCCAAATCATTGTAAATTTAAGAATTTTAAAGCACGTGATATTAAAAAATTAAAATGTTTGATATGCGATTGTGAGCAAGATTTTAATGCTAATACTTCTCATTCTTGTACACAATGTAAAATTAAATTTTCTGATTATTACTGCGGTATATGCAAGCATTTAACAAATAGAGAAAACAACCCTGAACATTGTGAAAAATGCGGTGTTTGCCGTAATCATAGCAATAAAAGATTTCATTGCGATGATTGCGGTGTGTGTTTGGATATACGATATAAGGGCAAACATAAATGCCTTCCTGATGCTGAACACAGTGAATGTGGTGTTTGTTTAGAAGGTGTTTTCAAAGGATGCATAGTGTTA
>CAKNAD010000101.1:7479-9502 GCA_929200515.1 Candidatus Gorgonimonas leptogorgiae
AAGACGTTAAAATTTAAATAGCTGATAATAATAGAAATAATAATTGTAGTTTTACTGGCAAATTTTTGTCAGTAACAATTATTAATGTTTTTTAACTACATCCTTCTTTTGGAAAATACAAATAAAAAAATTGAACTTTAGAATTAAAATAGAATCTATTTTTTTAAGATAGTTTTGAATATGTAAAGTATTTATATTTTATTCAACTTACAATACTTTAAAATAATATTAACCTAAAATTAACAACTTCATGAATATAATAACAAAAAATACTATTAACTTCTTAATATTGATAGTTTTAATAATTTGTTCTCCAGCACAAAGCTTAATTACAGAGCAATTATCTACTTGGTCTGATAAAAATTATAATTCTACAGGAACTATAATTTATAGAAATTATAAATCAGATTTAGATGTAGATCCTAATATAATAAAAACTTATGGGTATATAGATTCTAATCAATCAGAAAATTCAATTGAAACCGAAACAATCAATTTAGACACTGATATCGCATACGAAAGTGCAAACATGTTATTTGCCCTTATTCCTAGAAGTTATGAGAGTATAAAAAATTTAAATTATGATACCGTTGATAATAAAATATTAGGTATGAATAGATTTTTTGACTACCACTATATTAGTCCTAGCATACAAGATTTTGGTATGCTGATTGAAAATCATAATTTAATTTATAAAGAAATTGCAAGGTATTCGAAAATTTTTAATAACTATTTATCAGAACATCATTTAGCTAATTCTTTAGAAGAGCAGAAAAAAGCAAAAATTTATAAAGCTATAACTGGATCTTACGGCTTGTTTATGCCTAGAAATATTAATATGATAAATAACGATTTTAGCGACACAAATAAATTTTTAAAACTAGCTGTTTCTACAATAAATGATCTCTTGTTAATAGCGAATGACTTTAATGCTAGCGATCAAAGCATAACTAAAGAGCAGTTTACTAAATTACAACTTTTAATATTCAAAGCAATAGAACAAGCAAGAACTGTAATTTTTGTAGCTGATTGTATTACTCAAAAAAATACTAACGACATACGATTACCTATAGCTTTAATAAATAAGGTTTCTTTAAATGAAAATACTAAAGAAATAACTCTTAATTTAATGTTTTGTAACAAGGCAATAACCGACTTTAATGGTTTTCATCATTTTGTAGACGCTAGAACTAATTTATTACAGCAACAAAGTTTAGTTACTGAATGGGAATTTATCGACTACACTTTGGAGTTAGTAAATGACTTTGCTAATATCGAAACAGATGATATTAGTAAAAATTTAATGCCTCTACAATATAAATTTAAATCAGCTCAAATTAATGTTAACGATTGTATTAATCACCCAACAAATATAAGCAATAAAACGCTATCACCTGAATCTGAAGCTTTAGCTAATTCGGAATCAACTACTATTAACATGGAAAAACAATTATATATTAATAATTTTTTAGCTGATTTATTATTGATATATCAAATTAAAGATAATTTTGCAAAAACAAAACTACTTATAAGATTCAATAATGAGATATACACTACAAAGATAAAACAAGAGCTTATCCAAAGTATATTAAAGCGCAATAACGATAAATTTAAGCCAAGCTGTACTGAATACACTCGTAAATGTTTAGTTAAATTTAATTGTGACTGTAGTAAATATTGGTGTTGCCATAAGTGCCACAATAATAAGCTAAGACCAAAAACTTGTGAATATAATAAATTAAAGGCTAACAATATTATAAAATTAAAATGCTTAATATGTAATTATGAACAAGATTTTGATCCAGAAACTTTTCATTCTTGCATAAGGTGTAGTACTAAATTTTCTGATTATTCTTGTAATATATGTAAACATTTTACAGATACACAAAATAATCCATATCATTGTAAAAAATGCGGTATTTGTAGAACTGGGGGAGACGAATCTTTTCATTGTGATACTTGTGGTGTTTGTTTTAATATACAATTAAAAAATAATCATAAGTGTATAGCTGGTTCTGCACAT
>CAKNAD010000102.1 GCA_929200515.1 Candidatus Gorgonimonas leptogorgiae
TTTCAATATCCTTTGGTATTAGAATACCATTCACTGATAGCTTGTATTTCTTCATCTGTTAGCATTTTTGCTATGTTGCTCATAGGTGGATGAGTATTACGCTTACCTTTTTTATATAAGGTTAATTGTTGTATCATATATTCTTTTTTCTGCATAGCTAGATTAGG
This sequence comes from Candidatus Gorgonimonas leptogorgiae, assembly GCA_929200515.1. GTDB lineage: Bacteria > Pseudomonadota > Gammaproteobacteria > Pseudomonadales > Endozoicomonadaceae > CAKMZJ01. Next base: position 168 of record CAKNAD010000102.1, read on the forward strand.
TATTGTTGGAGAAGTACCGATGCCGGTATCTCCATGGCATCCGGCACACATTCTTAAAGCCTTTCTTTTTGCTTGCTGTAAATGTTCTGGTAAGTCGCTACCTTGTGGTTTTTCATCATAAAAACAACCGTTTAATAGGAAAACACTAATTAAAGCAATGGTTATTATTTTATACATCTTTTACCTTAAAACATAGTTTTAGGGGTATTTAGCTAAAATAGCTCTAATAGCAAAATAATAGTTAGTCATATTAAGACATTTTTGCTAAAATTGGTCTTTTTTAACAGGCATATGCCTTCAATTTGTCGCAACGTACAACCACTAAAAACCGATATTATACATCTTATGAACAAAAGTGTTATTACAAATATTTTCTCTTTAATTATTGTTATTATAGGCTATTATGCAAATGTTTCTATGCTATTTGCAGCTGGTATTTTTGCTTTTTCAGGAGCTATAACTAATTGGTTGGCTATTTATATGCTATTTGAAAAAGTACCTCTGCTCTACGGTTCTGGGGTCATTCCAGCCCATTTTAATGAATTTAAAATAGCTATAAGAAACTTAATGATGACAGAATTTTTTACGCAAAACAATATTAATAAATTTCTATCTCATGATTTAAAAATTAATGAAAATTTTGATTTATCTAATATTATTAATAATATAGACCTAGAGCCAAGCTTTGAGTCTTTAACAGAAGTTATAGCAAATTCTTCTTTTGGTGGTATGCTATCGATGTTTGGAGGTGTGGAAGCGTTGCAACCTCTGAAGCAACCTTTTATAGAAAAAATGCAACAATCTTTAATTAAACTTTCTAACGATAGCAAACTACAACAGATTATGCATAACCATTTGCAAGAAAAAATAATTAATAATGGCATTCAAGATAAAATAAAAAATATTATCGATCAACGACTTAACGAGCTAACTCCTAAACTAGTAAAAGAGATGATACAAAAGATAATACAAAAACACTTAGGCTGGTTAGTAGTCTGGGGCGGTATTTTTGGTGGTTTAATAGGTGTTATTTCAGATCTTGCCAATATCATGAAATAATGTTAAAGAAGTAAAATATTGATTTAAAAAGTAGTAATAGCTATTAAAGATATTGATATTTTTGTATAGATGTTTTAGAATAAAGTTGTATGTAACAAGCATATAGCCAAAATAATAATTAAATTAAAAATAATAACAAGGTAAATATATGAAATTAACTGTATTGTTGGCTTTACTGTCAAGTGCTTTATTTAATACTAAAGGTGTATTAACTAATGATATTCATTCAGAGCATGATAGTCTTAAATCTAATAGGATAGAATGTTGTACTTTAAAGTTTACGGATACATATGCAAATCAAGAAGTGAAATCTAATAGTTTATGGTCGTCTATAGCCAACGTTAATTTTATTAAGGGAGGTTTAAATCAAGAGTCAAACTATAATAATTTAAAGTCTATGTTTGATAATATTAGAATTAAAGGTTATGGTTGCGATACTTTTTTTCTTAGAAAAAAAAGTAAGAACGGTTTGAAGATAAGTTTAGACAAATTAAATGATAATGAATATGCTCTAAAATACTGTTATCCTAATCCAATTGTACCTAAAACGCTTGAAATTAAGTATTATGATCAGGATGATGAGTATTTTCATCGTAATGATTATAATCGAAAAATCACTTATTAAAATCCGCTATTTTTAGCTACGGTTTAAACAATTTGTAGTCTTTAGACAAGACATTTTTTAAATTGAGGGTGTACGACAGTATATGTATATAGGTCGTAATGGTTGTATTTGCGCATTAACGATAGTGGTTTTTTAACTGATTGTGCGCTAGTAGTTGGTACTGGTTTAAGTAGCAAGCTTGCATCCTGAGTTAAAAATTTTTCTATAACTGCTTGATCCCCTGTAGCGCAAGCTACTCTTATTTGCTCTGATTCGGGTAAAGCTTCAAGCCAATGATCATTATTATTAATTTGTATATTTGGAGCTTTAATACATAGAGCTAAATATTTTTCAGCTAATTCTTTTGGTGATAAGACATCAACTAGTTTCCAAAGGTTAAAAGGTTGTTTAGTAGGAAACAGCCCTTTTTTGATAAGCAGAGCAATAACTAGATTAAAAAACGTGTATCTGCCGTTAGCATCGCGATATATATGAGCTCTTTGTAATGAGCTAGCTAATTTTATTAAAGCTGTAACGTACTCTAAATCTGTTTGAGTAGCCGAAATTTCTTTATTAAAATCATTTATGAGCTTCTCCATATATTCTTCATGATCTTCATCATCATCAAAGGATATCTTAATACTTAGTTGTTGAGGGTCATGCTTAATTTCAAATATACATGGTTGTTTTTCTTTGATATCATCAGCTGATATTGTTGTTATATTTCCATTTTTATTTTTTAAAATTTTATCTACAATATAATAATCAGGATCGTCTTCTGATTCTTTTAGGTATAATTTAGTATCTTCACTTAGCTTGCTATTAATATAATCTTCAATTAATATCTCATTGCAATAAACTTTAGCTTTTCCTTTTTTTTCATCTTTTATTGTTTCCGCATGTTGCAATGCTTCGGGTATATCATTAGCATTATCAAAAGTAATATATTTGGCTACTTTACCTTGTGCTAATAATTTAGTTACTGCATCAGTATGCTGTTTATGGAAGTTGGAGGTATAACTCGATACTAGGCTACCATCGTTAGGTTCGCTAGCAAAAATTCCGATTATATTATCAATCAAGCGTATATTTAATGATTTGTTTTCTATAATTAATTCTTTAACTGTATAAGATAATCCGGTAAAACAACGACATAGATATAAGTTTTCAGATTCAAAAACATATTCTCCTAGGTCGTTAGTATCGTTATTAAAATCATCATAGCTAGAGTAAAGGCGATCCCCTTCTATAAATAATTTATATATATTTTCTACATATATATTATGCTCTACATCATTTATACCCCAAAAAAGACTAAGTTGTTTTTTTTGATGTTCATAACTTTTTACAATATTTAATAAAGAATAGCACATATTTTTTATACTGCTATTTAAACTACAAGAAGTAACTTGAAGCTTAATATCATCAATAACTTCATTTAGGTCTAATATGTTATCTTTTACAGCTATTACTAGATTTTTTATGATTGGAGAAATTTTAATAAAAAAGTCATCATTAGTAATTTGAGGAATAAAAATACCTTCTTTAGTATCATTAGGGTTAATATTTGTTTCTGTTATAGCTAATAGTAGAGAGTTAACAAAAGAAGAAACTATATTATTTTGTATGTTTTTCTTTATAGCTAGTAATGAATAACAGGTACGATTTATTTTTTCTGTTGGTTGCGTTGTTTTTTCTGGTAGTTTAGGGCTAACTGTTACTTGTTTGGTGTTTAAACTGTTAAAAGAACTAGTGGTATTAGTAGCTTGAGGTTTATGTAGCTGGCTGTTATAGGAGCTAATAGATGCTCTATAACTGTTATTGAATGTTGTATTCACAATACTTCCTTGTTGTATATACACGTGGCAGATGGAAATGCTAGGTTTCAGGGCTAAAGAAAAAGATCTAATTCGAGGCAAAACGCTGCCCGAATGCAAATGCATTTCAAAGTGTTTTAACTATGAAGTAGAGCTTTTTAATGCCCTTTGAAGGGCAAGTAATTTTTTGTTACTTCCATCCAGGGACAGCAGCACCATTAAATAGTTTTTCTGCTAATTTTATAATTTCTTCGGTTTGATACGCCTTAATTAAATCTTGTATCTTGCTATTTTGCTCATTACCTGCTTTCGCTACTATAAGATTTACGTATGGTGAGTCTTTGTTTTCTATTAATAGACCATCTTTATTAGGTATTAAGCCATAAGGCACCGAAAAGGTACTGTTGATAATAGCTAAGTCTACGTCTTCTAAAGACCTAGGTAATTGAGCTGCATCTAGTTCAATAAATTTATAGTTATTTGGGTTTTCACTGATATCAGCAACGGTAGCATCTAAATGATCTTCACCTGCTAATTGAATAATACCATTATTATGTAGTAACATTAAAGCTCTAGCACCATTAGTAGGATCATTCGGTATAGCTATTTTGGCTTTTGGTTTTAAATCAGCAATATTTTGTATTTTGGTTGAATATGCAGCTAATGGATAAATAAATGTTGAACCTACTGCTATAAAATCAAATTTTTGTTCTTGTATAACTTTATCTAAATAAGGTTTATGTTGATAGGCGTTAATATCTATGCTGCCATTTTCTAAAGCTAAATTTGGAGAGACGTAATCGGAAAATTCAACTAACTTAACATCAAGTTCAAAGTCTCTTTTAGCTATTTCGATAGCTTTTTGCATTATATCTGCTTCCGTTCCAGCAATAACTCCGACTTTTAAAGTTGTAGATGAATCAGATTTCCCGCAGCTAGTAATAAATGATATGCAAAAAACAATACATATAAGTCCTATAATTCTATTAAAAGTATTTTTCATTGGTGTTTTCCTAAATTGTAAATTGAGCTTAGTTTATTTCCTAAAAGTTGAATAATTTGTACTAACCCAACTAAAATAACTACAGTGATTATCATTATAAAACTGTTAAAGCGTTGATAACCATAACGAATTGCTAAATCGCCTAAGCCGCCACCGCCAATAGCACCAGCCATAGCTGAAAAACTAACTAAAGTAACTAAGGTAAGAGTAAGTCCGTTAATAAGTGCAACTCGAGACTCTGGTAATAATATATAAAATATTAATTGCCAATTAGATGCCCCCATAGATTTACCAGTTTCTAGTAAGCCGTGAGCAACCTGTTTAAATGCATTCTCCGCAATTTTAGCAACAAAAGGGATAGCTGATACGGCTAAAGGAACCAATGCTGCGGTAGTGCCTATAGATGTTCCAGTAATCCATCGGGTAACAGGAATTATTGCTACCATCAGGATTATAAACGGAATAGATCTGCCTATATTAACCACCGTAGCTAAACATTGATTAACGATAGGGTTAGGTGCTATATGGTTTTTATCGGAGATACATAATAGTATTCCTATAGGTATACCTATAACAAAGCTGATAATTCCAGCTGCAAAAACCATATATACTGTTTCCGCAAAAGCTTGTAATAGCAAGCCCCATATATTAGTTGGCATAACCTAAAACCTCCGCTTTTACGCTAGTCTCGTAAGTTGCTAAATGATCAATAAATTCAGTTGTCTTTTGCTTGTCGCCATATAATTCTACAACTAAAAAACCCATTGTTTTTTCATTAACTGTTTCTATATCTGCTTGTAAAATACTGACATCAATATTAAATTTTTTTGCAAGCTTGGTAACTAATGGTTCTGCGACTTTATTACCAACAAAAGTTAACCTTACAATTAAATTTTTACCTTCTGAGTATTGAGGTTGAAACTCTACAGATATTTCTGGCATTGGCTTTTCATTACAAAAAGTTCTAACAAAGTTTTGCGCTAGTTGAGTTTGAGGATTTAAAAAGAAGTTCTCTACTGTGCTAGCTTCAATAATTTTACCTTGGTCAATTACTGCTACTTGATCGCAAATATTTTTTACAACTTCCATTTCGTGAGTAATTAACAGTATAGTTATATTAAGCTTATTATTTATTTGTTTTAACAATGATAAAATTGCATCCGTGGTTTGTGGGTCTAGAGCAGAGGTTGCTTCATCACAAAGTAAAACTTCAGGGTCGTTAGCTAAGGCTCGTGCTATAGCTACTCGTTGCTTTTGCCCGCCAGAAAGCTGAGAAGGGTAGTTGTTTTTTTTATCTGTTAAGTCAACGAGTTGCAATAATGAGTTTACTTTTAAATTTATATCTTGTTTACTGCTACCTGCTAGCTCTAATGGTAATGCTATATTTGCAAATACAGTACGTGAGTTTAATAAGTTAAAGTGTTGGAAAATCATGCCAATTTTTTGCTGGGTTTGATGTAATTCACTATTCGATAACTGCGATAAATATTTGCCGTTAATTACTACTTCTCCTGAAGAGGGTTTTTCTAAAAAATTAACGCATCTAATTAATGTGCTTTTGCCTGCACCACTTAAACCAATAATACCAAATATTTTTCCAGCAGCAACATTAAGATTGATGCCATTAACTGCTATAACTGAATTATCTTTTGATTGGTAGCTTTTGTATAAGTTGATTAGCTCAATCATCGTGTATTGTATCTCCTTGATAGCGTTTAATTAATAGATCAAAAATTAAGCAAAAAGTTCTATGTGCTTTTAACTTAAATTTATAATAATATTTTTATAGACTGATATTGCATTGTATGCTAATTTGTTTCACTGCATAAGTTAAATTAATAAATAAAAACTATTATCTTAGTAAAAGAACACATGTTCTAAATAAAGAGAGGAAGCTAGAAGCAAAACATACAGCTAGCAGACGAAAATGTTGGGTTACAGGGCTAAAGAAAAATCTTTGATTTTGGGTTGAATATTGCAGAAAAGCAGTTGCTTTTCAAAGTGCCTTAACAGTGAAGTAGAAAATATTTTATGCAACGAAGTATTTTTAGTTTTAGTATTGCCCCTAAGCTATCGTTGTAGTCATTAGTTAACAAAAGTGAGTACAAAATATTATGGTAAAAAGTTTTAAAGGCAGACAATTGTGACTGCCAATTAAATAAGCAAGAACATTTTTTCTTTGGTGGCTATAATACTTGTTACATATCGTTCATAGAATAGCTAAACAGAGGATCGTAGTAGTTATTAATAAAAAATTTGTTTACCCGTTGCACTAAAGGAAGTGATGATATAACTTTATTATAATTGAAAATAACAAGTTGTGATTCAACTTTATCTGATAGCAATTTTTCATCTAAAAAAGAATTAATTATAATATTATTGTTTTTATTAATAATAGGTTGACTAATGGCTTTTGCTGGCGGTGGTGTGCTAATCATATTTTTAAGTATGTTGCTATTATTGGGAGATATAAAAAAAGCTGGTATGAACAGGCGATTATCCTTTTTTTTAATATCGTTATCTAGAATATTTGAGCTTACTTTATTAAATATAGCTAAATTAATTTTACTGCTTTTAGGTATTGAAGCTAATACCACAAAACTATTGGTGCCAGCGTCATCATTTGCAAGATTTTTTTCTTTGATCGAGCTACCATAAGCAACATTTTTATAATAACCTATATCTACCATATTGTTGTTTTTAGTGTTTTGTATAAACGATAAAACAAAATAATTATTGTTATTAAATAATAAATTCATCTCTAAAGGTTTATTCCAAGTATCTTGGAAATAAATACTGCAAATTGTAAAATTGAATCGTTTATTATTTTGCTGATATTGTTTTATTTGGGGTAAGATACTTAATACAATGTTATCTTTAGTATGTACTTGTAACCAATTATCAACTTTATTTATTCTATATTTTTTACCTCTTGGCGTAGTAATGAATTTTTTTATTTTACCATCTTCTGTATATAATAAGCTTCTATATAAATCAACTACTAAACCGTTATAGAACAATCTTTTACCAGTAAAATAATTTTTTGGTGTTTCATCTACTGGCCAGTCTTCCACGAGGCGTTTAAGAATAGATGATGGGTACTTAATAGATCTATTGACAGTAAGTAGTTTATAATTGGAGTTATAATGTTTGCTGTCTTGTATAGTTTCTGTTTTTTGTATAGATAAAATAAGGCTATCATTTCGAATTGTGTTTTTATGAGTGTCATCTTTGCTAGTGAGCGTTAAATTATTAATCTCCTGAGTTAAATTAGTATTTGATCCATTTGTTATATTAATGTTTTCAATAGAATTCATTGTTAAAGGTGCTGTTTGTATTAGCATCGACATTTTTGCTAAAAGAAGAGTTATCAATCCTAGTTTCATATAGTTAATCGCTTGTAATATTATTATTTATGGTTTTGTTATAGTAGTGCGATATACCCTAGCTCTAAAGTAGAAGTTAAAGGTAATGCGTCTTTATACAGGTAGCAGATGAAAATTCTAGGTTTCAGGTCTAAGTAAAATGGTTTAATTCAAGGCAAAATACTGCAAGAATGCAAGTGCATTTCAAAGTGTTTTAACGATGAAGTAAATCTTTTTAATAGCCCCCAGAGGGCAAGGCTTCTAGCTGTTATCCTACGTTAGTATTTCTTGATTTAGTCGATACTAAACCTGCGAAACACTGCTTTAGCTAAAAACTTATAATCACTTGCTGAAAACCCGTATTTCTAACTGACACGTATATATTTATTTAAATACATATTTTTTAGGTACATTAAAAAATGTTGCGTTATTTTTGTCATCATCAGATAAAATAAGATTAAAATCACATAACTCAGTGTGATCATTACACCTAAATAATTTATCTAAAATATCATCATTTTTATAAAATTGTATAATATTTATTGTTGAATGTATACAAAACATACTATAACCGCAACCCATGAAGTCTAAAATAATAGGACATATTAATTCTAAATTACCGCCATATATATAAATAGTACTATCGTTATTCTCATTATATTGTGTTTTATTTTTTATATATGGAGTATTTTTATCGATGTCAGATGGGATGTTTTTTTGTCTTAATGGATAAAAGTCATTATATGTTTTAGGTATATTAGCAAATACATTCGTGCAGTTATTACGTAATGTCTTGAAGCCATTGTTGCTAGAGAAATCTTTTTTAAATAATAAATCATTAGGCAAAATAGCCACTGCTATATTTAGCTTAGTACCAAATTTATCAGATTTAGGAATCATAAAAAAATTTACTTTTCTTTCTTGTGTTCTAAGTTTAGGATCAATACTATGCGTAATTTTAGTTTGAATATTATATAATTTTTTATGCTTATTATCTTTTATAGTTGTTAGTATATTACGAATTTTAGGTGCTATTGTGAATTTATTTACAGAGGATATTTTATGCAAAGAAGTATTTCTAGCTGTAGTCTCATCTAAGTCGTCGTTATAGTCATTAGCTAACAATAGTGGGTTATTATCTGTTTTACAAAATATCATAGTAGTAATTGTCTATAGTTATTATAATTATTATTTACTATCTTTATTATACACCTATTAGGTGTATAGTTTATAATTTAGATGTTTTTTTTGTTTAGAATATCTACAAGGTGATTAAAAGTCAAATTCTCTCGGTCTGCTATTTAATTGTGTAATAGCAGATTACGCATAAGTATCTCATATACAAGTGGCAGATGAAACCTAGTATTTCCATCTGCCACCTGTATAGACCAATTCAATAATTTATATTTACTTTTAGACATGAGTATTTACCTAAAATAAAAATATTTATTTAGCTACCCTTGATAA
>CAKNAD010000103.1 GCA_929200515.1 Candidatus Gorgonimonas leptogorgiae
GAAAAGTTCTAAAGTGATTTAGAACCTTCGCCCTTTAGGGCGGAGTAGTTCAGAAAAGACGGTAAATAGGTTCTAAATAAGTATTCTATTTCGGTAGAGAAGCAGCAAATTCTTGAAGGTTAGGGAAAATTATTTTTCCTTCATCATTAACTTCAATACCATGATTTTTTTGTAATGTTTCAATTTTATTTTTAAGGGTTAATTCTTTACTGGTTAGATTTTGTTTTTCAAATTTTAAATTTGTATACTTTTTTTCATTAGGACCTATAGCTTTATTAAGCTTTGGTGGCTCTGGACAAATATCAAGAAAGCTTTTTATGATGATTAATTCCGATTTGCTTACACAAGGTCTCAAATTATGTAGTAGCTCTATTTGAGAGTACCAATCATTAGAGCCGTTATTTACAAAATTGCAAAAAGAAACGGCAGCTCTGGTATATTGATATACTTGTTTATCATCTGAATGACCTCTCAAGCCTTGGGTATTAGTAGAGCTAGGCGTTTCAGTTGTGTTATGGTTAGCTGGGGTGTCATCATCATGATAAATATTTGTAACTAAACCTCGTATAGCGAGATAGCCTCCAAGTATAGTAGTCAACTCTTTGAATTTTTCATTGTATTCTACTGTCTCTGCTTCAAATATTTGTTTTGCTTTACTAGTTAATTCTTGATGTTCTTCTATAGCTTTAGGCTCTATTTGTTGTAATTTCCTTGTTGTTTCTTCTATGTTTTTACGAATGTTTGTTTTTTCTATTAAATTTGAATGTAATGTCTGTCTTATTTGTGTTTGAATATGTGATATACCACGTTCAGTGATAGGTTTTAAGCTACCAACACTTGCCCATAAATAAAGCATAGATGAAGCAACACCAGCACCAACTCCTTTTAAGATGTCATTGCGTGTAGCAGGATCAACAAGTGTTGCTACGGCAAATCCTCCCATAACTCCTGCTGCTCCTACGAAGCATGCACAGTTAGTTTTTTTATATTTTGTTCCTTGTGTATAATCATAATAAGTGAATTTTGTTTGAAACTGATCGTTATGATTCAAAGTTAAATTTTCAGCAGTAGTAGATGCTATTTGAGAAGTAGTGATATTTGTCATAGGAAACCTTTATTTATTAATGGATATTAAACAAAAAATTAAGTATTACTTTTTAGGTAACAATATCTAGACTTGTTTGTAACTAAATAGTTTAAAATTTATTTTATATTTTACTTTTATATCGTAAAAAGTTTTAGCGATGTTGGCACAAAAGGGCATTGGGGTAGTGGGGATTGTGAATGTATTTTAAAAAGTGTAAAAGATATATACACGTAGCAGATGGAAATGCTAGGTTTCAGGGCTAAGTAAAAAGCTTAACTTCATCGTTAAATAGTCTTGAAGTGTAATAAACATTCCTGCGACAATTTGCCTTAAATTTAATCTTTTTACTAATCTCTGCAAACACGCATCTTCAAGTAGAAGATGTATAGCTGTAATTTTCATGCAATAATCTATGGCTAAGACACCCACAATGACATCAGTTACTTGTTTTATTTGTAGTCATTCTATTAACCCAGTGCTAAGTTTTTCTGCGTGGTCATGCAAATATAATAAATTGAACTAATTTAAAAGATAAAAGTCTAAACAGCATCAGGTTACAGCAACCAGAAGAACCAATGTTACAGTGTGTTTTATCAGATAAAAATTATCTAACTCATTGTTCCTTTATTAAATATTTAAAAACAAGAGAGTAATAAAGTGTTTCCTTTAAATAACCAGCTTAAAACTAATAGCTTTGACAAAGAAAATTATAGTCAACAAAATACAAATTGTTCTACTCCAGTATTTACTAGCATGAGTGTAGCACCTTTAGCCGCTAATCGAGTAGATGAGTTGTTAACTACAAATAGAAATATTCAATCCAGCGCGGAACAACCTAGTTGTATTATTGTTGCTGATGTGTTTGCAACTGGAGAATTTAAAAAAACAAATACACAAAGAGCTATTATAGCAACTAGTATTGAATTAACAGATGTTAAAGAAGATGATGACAATAAAGGTGGAAAATATAATGGTTCAAACCATTGGGTAAACAATGTAAGACCTAGTGATTATGATGCTGTTCAAGAAAATCTTAAAACAAGTAACTGGGTCAAAGAGCTAAAAGAAACTTATGAAGAGATTACCATACCAGTACAACATGTAAAAACGCTATTTGGAGCTTATCGGGTATCCCTGTGTAAGGGTACAAGTTGGATTAATGGCAATATATCAAACACTTCTGCAAGTGATTTAAATGATATTTTTAATTATCCTGAAGACTATGAAGCTAAAACCGGAACAAAAAGAATTGCAGAAATAAAAGCAATAATAGAAACAGAAACAAAATTAAAAGAAAAGTTTGCCAGAACAGATTATGCATCTTTTAAAAATACTAGATGGAGAAAAGAATATAATACAAGTTTACGTAAAATGTATGAATCGCTTATTTTATCAGACTTGAAGCATTCACCTCTTTCTTATCAACCTGCAAATGAAAATAGCCAGCATGACGCTACTGATCTTAAAGTGTATTTGTTTCCATGGCAAGATATAGATAGCGACCGTGAGTTTCGAGTATTTGTTTATAATAATAAAATAACAGCAATATCTCAACAGAATTTATATCAATCAAATGAAGTATTAGCTGCAAGTCCTACTAGTGAAGATCGTGCTGAAAAAATTAAGCACTGGTGTGATATTATTGAAGGTTATTTCCTAGATAAAATACGTACTAAAATTAAATACATATCATCTTATGTTCTTGATATTGCAATCATTGATAAAGATAGAAAAGAAGTAGCTTATCCAATTGAGCTTAATCCTTTTGGTAAAGAGTATACATCTGGGTCTTCTTTGTTTAATTGGATTACTGATCAAGATATTTTATATAGTGACAATACTGAAAATCTTCATTTTCGATATGTAGTTTAAAGCCCTCAGAGGGCAAGTGATTATGTATTTGTAATTTGCTCTAGAAAAGATATAGTATCTTTATATAGGTTATGATTAGCATACTCTTGCATCAATTCTAATGGGAGTTTTTTAGTTTCTGGACTGTTGGTAGAAACAGGATGTTGTATAGTATCAGAAGAAGCATATAATGCCTGCACTAATTTTGTATCGTTAGTAGTGCAAGCAATGCGAACTTTCTCGTCTTCGGGTAGTACAGTGCGCCAATCAGCAGTTAAATTTGGTTTTATTGTTGGCATTTTAATGCAATTATTTAAGAATAATTGAGCAAGCTGTTCATATGGTAAAAACGCGATGTCTTCCCATAAATTATATAACTGCTTAGTAGGCCATAAACCTCTAGATATAATTAAAGTTGGGTAGAGTATAAAAAAAATACTTCTACCATTTGCATCTTCTAGAAAGTGAGTTTTGCACAATAAACTCCCTAGTTTTGTTAGTGCTGTTAGGTATTCTAAGTCTGTAATTACCTCTTGTATCTTTGTATTAAAATCAGCGATTATTTGTTCGGTGTAAGCTTGTTTATCGTGATTATCAGTATCAAATTTAACAACAATTCCTAGCTTTTGTTTATCTATGGTATTTAGTATAAATTTAAACGGGTAAGCTTCTGAATTTACTTCAGTTTCTTTTCCTGTATCTTTTTCTATAATACTTGTAATTCTACAATAATCTTTTTCAGTGTCTTGTAATCGTATTTTGTGGTTTTTTTTTAATTTTGTATTTATAGCTTCCTCTAATAAGTCTTTATCAAGAGGAACTTCCATTTCTAAATTTTTTAAGCGATTAAATGTTTTCCTGTTACACTCATCAGGTATATTATAAATAGAATCATAGGTAACACGTTTAGCGATTTTACCTTTCTGTAATAGTTCATCTAGTGCACCTGGATGCTCAGGTAAAAAATAAACGCCATACTCCACTTTAGTATTATTATCAGTAGGTTTACAAGAAAAAACACTAGCAATATTTTTTATAATATCTATACTCAGTGTCTTTCGGTGAACAACTAGTGTTTCAATCGCCATTGCTAATGCTATGATACTTCGAGAACTGTAGCGCCATTCGTTATCAAATAGAAACATGCCTGAATCATTGCTATCGTTGTTATAATCTTCAATATTTTTATAAAGAATATTTCCTTCTATAAATAGTTTGTAGATATTTGCTGTATACTTTTTTTTATCTTCAGCAGAAAAGCCTAGTAAATTAGTTAATTGCTTAACCATTTGATAATAGACTTTAACTGAGTCTAAAAAATCTAAACAGAAAGATAAATTTACATTTTCTGAAGCTAGTAAGTCAGTATTAATTTTATTTTTAACAGCATCAATAATTTGAATTACTGCAAGATTTTTAGTTTCTGCTTGTATGAATAGTGCTTCAAGTCTTTTTGATGATAAATTAAAAAAACCATTATCATCTCTTGTAGCATGAATTCTTGGCAAAAAATTCTCGGTTAACATTGAAGCATTTAATTTAGATAAAGTTAAATATTGCTTTAGGTCGTTATAAAATTCATCGGTAATTTTATTAAAGCTCTCTGAGTTAGCATCTCTTGTTGCAGATATGGATGTGTCGGCTAGTACAGTTTTTCGTTTGTCTATCGAGTTACTGTGTTTATCATCTGCAAACGAAGTTTTAGATGATTTTGAGTCGTTGTAATTGTTATTTGTGTGTTTGTTAGGAATTCTAGGAGTGTTATTAGATTTATTAATATTATCCATGTATATACCTTGCAATATAGTTTATATTTTTAGTTGCTAACTGTTAAAGCTGATGTTAAATCTTTAAGGTTATCGACAATAGTTATTTCTAAAGCAGTCATTTTCACGCAATAATCCATGGCTAAGTCGTCCACAATAACATTAGTTACTTGTTTTAAAAATATGCTCCATAAGGGTGTATGTTAGTTTCAACCCTTACAATATAGTCAGTAATATCAGGAGGTTTAGGAGTTTTTTCGAAGACAAAAGCGCTATGAATAACGTGTTTTACCCAAGTAAGATCAGCATTCAGATACTTCAATGGTTGTTGCGTATCTTCATGTTTACCTACTACCCAAATTACTGCATAAATAGGGTGGACATCTTTAGTTAGAATACGGTATTTTGCAGATTAACATCAATGCTGGCAATAATCATTGTTTTGCCTACATCATTTGGTTTAAAATATTGGTTGCTTTAAGCATTTTCATCTGCCACGTGTATAAATACTCTGCATAAAACTACTTCATGATGAAACAAATAACAAAATTAATACAAACCCTGCCGTTAATTTTCTAAGATTATTAATGTTATCTAATTTAACTTTTGGTGGTTTTTTATTTTTCTTGAAATATTCCATTATTTAAAATTTAAGGATTCTAGATTTTATCTAGATCGCATACACTAAATAAAAAAATAACTGATGTCAATAAAAACATTTTTAAAAAAAGCAATATAAAAGACTGAAGTCTTTTATATATGTGTTTTATGCATATAATATAGACAAATAATACTTATAGGATTTCTAAAGCTCTTCATGTCTATTACGGTTTCTGTGTTTTTCTGCCAGTCTGTTATCAATAGGAATATTATTTTTAGCATATATTTGTTTAATATGCTTATATGCAGTTTTTGGTTTATCGCCTTGATAGATTAATTCCAAACGATCATCTACTTTTATAAAAATATTGGTGGTTAAATTTAGATCGCTTTTTTCTGGATCTGCTAATATATTAAGTATGTCTAAATTCTCTAATACATAGTTATTATAAAAATAATTTTTCATATCTACATTCATATGTAAAGAAGATGCTAAGTTTGCACCTGATGTATGTAGCTGTCCGTTTACTACGTTAAATTCTAGCGACAAAGTGCATTCTATACCATTATTAGTGAGAACACTTAAATGTGAATCATTTATTATTTTATGTGCTTTTTTAGCATTACGCAAATCTAAATAAGTTTCTGCTTCACGAGCTAATGTCGTATCATTATTTGTATGAAAAATTTCATTAAATGTACGTTTAACTATTTTCATGTTTATTACATTTTGCTCTTTTTTTTGATTATAACCACTCACAAGTTGAGCATAATCTAAGCGATCAAAAGCATTATGTAATAACATTTGTTGTTGAGTTACAGGTAGCTCTTTTAAATCTATATTTTTATATTTTACTTCTCGTTTATAAGAATCAACTAATACATCTTTAAGTGTATCAGGTGTTGTTAAAGGGTAGATAATACCATTTGATATAATACTTGCATCAGTAGTATGATTATCTGCTGAGCTAATATTAAAAACTTTAAAAAAATTCACACCATCTTTTGCCTTCAAAATCAATACTTTAAAATTATTGAGGTTTCTATTAAAAAAACGCTCAAAATTAGAATCATCATTCTTGACAGTGCTATCAAATTCTCCAAGTTCATAGTTACCAGTTTTACTATTATATTTAATGCGTGCTTCAAATTCATGAATTGAAGTTGCTAAATCTGCATCTACATTTTCAAATGTCAATGTCTGATTTATAATACCATTAGTATCACCATATTTTTTTTTCCGATGTATTTTGTTTATGTCAGTTAAAAATTTATTGATCTTAACTGCTGTACTGCTAGTTTTATCTGTAGTAATAGTGCTGTTATTAATAACATCATGACCAAAAATGTTGGCTTTAACAACTTCATCATCTAAATTAACAGTGATAGCCGGAGAATATTTGTATATATCTGCAATAGATGATGTTATATTTTCTGCTTCGCTAAACAGCCAATTCATTAAACTATAATAGTGCGTTGTATAGTTATCACGTAATGAGTTAAATCCTGTTTCTGATGTCAGGTTATTATTAAATCCTAGTGCCTTAATATTAAAAGTTTGGTTGTCAACTCTAATTTGTATGTTTTTTGCTCCACATTTATTTATATAAGCGGCTAATAAAATTTGCTGAAAATTATCATGAGAATCTTGATTTTCAAAGTTTCTTACTTTACCTTCTTGTGTTTTAAGATAAAATTTTGTTTCAAGTTTGCTAATATCTTTTAAATCAGTTGGGGGGTTCTTCACCTCCAGCACAATGGTAGATCCTGGTGAATTTCCAAATTTAGTATAGAGTGGATTGATCCCAGCTATAGTAATTTTTCTTCCTTGCTCTAGATATACATCATAGCTAATATCAAGCCTGTTTTCATTCAGTACATCCGTAGCCGCAAAACCATTGGGTAAGCCTGTAGCCATATTATTTTTGTTACCGAAATGAATATTATTTTCTCTATCTTCATTAAGGTAAAAAGTATCATCAGCATACATTTCGATAAATAGTTTGCCGATCGTATGTTGCCATTCAGGATCATTAATAATAGTAATATTTTTATTATATTCGGTTATTTTATCTAGGGTTATAGTGGGTGATAACAGGATTGCAAAATCAGGTTTTATTCCATCAAATATAGACATTACCATTATATTTATAAAATTATTGTCTAATTTGTAATTACATTTAGAGAATAACTCGCTCTTTTTTATATTTTTACAAAAATCATTATTGTGAAATAAGTAATTTTCCCTCATGCTATCTCTAAATAACTCATATTCTTTAAATAAAGAGTAATACTTACCATTAATACCTTGAGTCATTATATGAAAATGCATAGGAAGATCAGCTAGTGTTATAGTATCAGAGTTATATGGCTCTTCTGGACTAATTCTAATATTGTAAGAATAAATGGGAAAAAGTTTTTTGGAAGACCTTTCATACATGCCCTCTGCAACATCTGTATTATATTTGCCATTTATGGTACACATTCCATCAAAATACTTATTCCAAAAGTTATCTTCTTTTGATAAAGCATCTATATTAATTCCTAGCAAATTGTCTATCTTATCATGCATCTTACTATCTAACATTTTAGCAGTAAATGGATGCACTTTTATTGCTATTGATCGTCCTGTAATTGAGCGAGCTTCTGAAGATGTTATTTCTGGTGTAATGTATAATTTACCTGCGGAATATTCAATGTTAGTTTTTATTTTTTTTTTTTGAAAATCATGCTGTTGTAAAAGAGCTTTATTCTTAATATCAATTACTTCATTAATGCTTATATACTTAGTAGAAGAGAAATCTGTATGTGATATTTTGCTAATAGCATTTTTTTCAGCGTTGTCAAAAATAACTTTTTGTATTTGACTTTTAATTGGTGAAATAAAATCATCTAGATTTTTTTTTATTTTAAGTTCCTCTCTATTGAAACGAGGGGGTTGCGGACTTGTTGTGCTTGCACTGGTATCTAGAAATGAAGGCTTAGTAGGATTTAAATCTTCATTAAAAGCTAGAGAAGGTGGTTTTTGTGCTTGAATATCCTGTAATGGATTACCAACAGCACTGTTATTTTGTGCTTGCTGTTCTCTTATATTAGAAGGGTGGCCATCAGCTGTTGGAACATAAGATGCAAAAATTAGTGCTGTGAATACTACTCCTGGTGCTACATCACGGATACTAAAAGAATTTGAATTTTGGTTCCGTTGATTTGCTCCGTGATTATTAGCTTGTCGTATAATTTCACCATGCTTTTCAGCTGGGGTTTTCATTTTTGCTTCCCAACCATTAAAATTTGCTTTATTTTTTTCATCGTTTTTTCTTTTATCTAGTGAATGTGTATTATCAGGTTGACTTGTGGTTTTAAAGTTTCCATTGATTCTAGGCATGGCATCCTTGTCCTATAAATAATTTTATTTAATATAATATTACTTTTAAATTATAAATGTATGAAAAACTACCTTTTTAGTAAGGCAGAAACATTAATTTTTTATTGAGAATACTTTTTAATTTATACTTTATCAAGTTATTTTGGCATACTTTATAATTTATAATTTATAATTTATAATTTATAATTTATAATTTATAATTTATACTTTATACTTTATACTTTATACTTTATACTTTCTACTTTATACTTTATAATTTATAGGTTTTATACATTGACAAAAATAGGTTGGCAATACTTAAGTTCTAATTTATTGTTATTCAACAAAACCGATTTTTTAATTAGATGTACCAATAGTTATCTTATTTTTTGATGACAGATGAATTAGACCTTTTTAATAGCTTACATGCTCCCCAAGGCTTCTAAACTTTTACCTTGCGTTAGTATTTCTTGATTTAGTCGCAACTTACCAGCAAAACACTGCCAACGCTCGAAACTTATAATCACTTGCTGAAAACTAGAATCTTTATCTGCTAGGTAAAATTAAGAAACAACAGATTTTACGCTTGATTATGAGCTTAAAAGCACCGTAAACACAACAATTTAGATGCGTTTATACCCTGTGAATTCATGTTGTTTACTAACAATAAACAGTAATTTAATGTATAATTACTACTTAATCTAGTTTAAGGTTAGGATTTAAAAAAATTTATAGATTAAATAACATTACCTAGTAGTGCCGTAAAGCCTCGCCCTTTAGGGCGGGGATATAAGGCATAAA
>CAKNAD010000104.1:0-593 GCA_929200515.1 Candidatus Gorgonimonas leptogorgiae
CCTAAAATTTACGTTAATTAACATAACTATGTATATTACAAGGAAGTATATTATGACTCAATTTAGTCCAAACAATACAACAATACAAGATACCCACAATCAGCCATACCATAGCTCAATACAGCTAAATCAAAACCCTACAAATGCGAAATGGAACGGCATGAGAGTTATCCCTGAAAGCAATAATTTTGAAGCTTCTACATCAAATTCAACCGATAAAGAAACAAACTATCCAACATTATTTTTATATGGAAGCATTAAAAGAAAAGTAACAAGTAGCAACCAAAAAACTGTTGCAGAAAAAGACAGTACAAGCACTCTTACTGCTAAACAAAACAAAAAAAATAAAAAAATACTTTTAGCTGAAATAATGGAGCATATATCTACATTCATGAACATACCTGAAAAAAAATTAAAATATATACATATAGATGATGCATCCAAAACCCTTGAAGCCGAAATTTTACAGTTCTTAGCTCAAAAGGGATATTCTCGTAGCGCTCTAAAAGCAGTATTAGAATCATTAAAAAATAAATATAGCGATGAAAAGTTTGACTATTTTTTATCAAAACTAATTACAAAACTAATAGAAA
>CAKNAD010000104.1:603-9381 GCA_929200515.1 Candidatus Gorgonimonas leptogorgiae
AACCAGTATTTAGCAACAAAAACTGCAGAAACAAACAATATTTCAGATTTTGAAATGCATACTGCTAAAGCCTACTCATGTATGCACCCCCATAAAAAACAATTTATTACACAAAATTCTTTTAATGAATGTGTTAACTATTTATGCGATAATAGAAATTTACCAATTAATGATGCTTGTAATCAGGTATTCGATACTGCTAATAAATCTCGTAATTTATATGAGTTTTATTCCCATATAACTCCTTCAGTTCAAAATCAACATTTACTAGCAGAGAACAATCAAGAAGATCAATATACGACTAACCATACACAACAAACCATAACTATACCTGAAGCTATGGAAGCAATAAGAGAAATACCAACTTCAGAAAATATTAGCTTATCTCCAATGACTAATTTAGGTAACACTTGTTGGTGTAATGCTGCGTTTAAATTCATGCAGCATTATTTTGGCATAACTTCTATAAAAGAAAATATTAATAAAAAATTACAGGCTTGTGATACTAGTACTCTCATCGGTATGCATACAGCAACAGTACTAAAAAACTTAAATATTATTTTTGATGATTTAAGTAACTATAAGCCTATTTCTAAGCAAATCGAGAATTTATTCATAGCTATCAACAATTATGCTCAACAGGTTGATACACCTTGCTCAGAAGAAGATTTTATTAAAGATATTTTTCAGCTTATAAAGCCAGCTTTTGCGAAAAAAGGTCAACAGCCTGCATTCATTAAAATACCACAAGAAGATTCTGAAGCTTTCTTTTTGCATTTATCAAATTTGTTAGGATTAGTTAACGACGCTAATAAAATACACCATAAAAAAATCAAGCAATTTACATTCAATAACTCAGATTTAAAAGCAATAGGTGTATCACTCACAAATGATACGTTAATTCTTGATATAGAATACCCAGAAGATATTCTTTTTATAAGAACAATGAATAATGAAGAAAGTCATATTCCTGAAGCAGAAGAAATTACCGTAAAAACTTTTGTAGAATACCTTAGCAGGTCTACAAATACACAATGCTCTAAACAAGAGTTATTAAGTATGGCTCAGCATGCTAAAAAATATGATGAAAATATTAAAATTTCTTGCAAATCTGCCTTTAAAAAAACTGCTCCAATAGTTGATATGCAACAATTTACAGATTTCGTACTTAATGTTGACAGTCAGCATTATAACAATAATAGATATATTAGAGACATCGAAAAAATAAAAACATTTGTTGTCCAAGCTTTTCAACAATCAAAGATGGAAGTTATAGATAAAAACACACAACAGAAACATATTATCAACACGCAACCATCAACACTTATAATGCGTCAAGGAACAGGATCCTACGGGCATTACATGACAATAAGTATAGACAGCAAACGGAATCTTTGGGTACAAAATGATAGATTTAATACCCCTATAGAGAATGCTTTTATAAAAACAGTAATAGATGACGATAAAAATCAAGCCTTGGATGATTTCAAAAGCAAAACTTCACTAATTCAGCTATTAATATTTATGGATAGAATACAAGCATACCCAACATCTATAGGTTTTTTTGTTGTATAAACACTTCTATTCAACAGTTACAGATTTTGCTAAATTTCTTGGTTGGTCTACATCTGTTCCCTTTATAATAGCAACAAAATATGACAACAACTGTAGTGGAATTGTAAATAGTATCGGAGATGTTATCTCAGGAATATTACCAATATCTACTACAGTAACATTTTCTTCAGGTAAAATATTACTATTAGTATCAGTAAAAACTATTAGTTTTCCACCTCGAGCTTTAACTTCTTCCATATTTGCTTTTAGTTTTTTTAGTAAATCATTGCTAGGAGCCACTATAATTACTGGCATACCTTCATCGACTAGTGCAAGCGGCCCATGTTTTAACTCACCTGCAGCATATGCTTCAGCATGAATATAAGTTATTTCTTTTAATTTTAACGCCCCTTCCATAGCAATAGGATACTGCGAGCCTCTGCCTAAAAATAAACAATGTTGTTTATCTGCTATTTCTTCAGCTATACTTTTGATATTATTTTCTAATTTTAAAATTTGTTCAATTTGTTGTGGCAATTTAGTTATATTATTAGCTATATTTGCTATAGTTGTGCATTCTATATTATGAAGCTCTCCTATTGTAGCAACAAGAGTTAACAACACAGTCAGCTGTGTAGTAAAAGCCTTAGTTGAAGCAACGCCAATTTCTGCACCAGCACAAGTCATTATTGACAAATCAGATTCCCTTGTCATTGACGAGCCCAAGACATTACAAATACTTAAAAACCCTGTATAATTTAATGTTTTAGCTAACTTTAATGCAGCTAAAGTATCGGCAGTTTCTCCTGATTGCGATATAGTAACAAATAAACAGTCCTCCGGAACAAAAAATCTTCGGTAACGAAACTCAGAAGCTATTTCTACACGACAAGGTATATTTATAAATTCTTCAAACCAATATCTTGCCACCATGGCTCCATGATAACTGGTACCACAAGCAACTATTTGAATAGCTTTTAGATTTTTAAGTTTGGCTATATCTTCAGCCTTTAATAAAGAAAAATTAATTTTATTATTCTCTAGTTTTCCTTGTATAGTATTATAAATAGCCTCTGGTTGTTCTTTTATTTCTTTAATCATGTAATGTTTATGACCACCCTTGCCAGCATTTTCATAAGTGGGATCACTACTTTTTATTTTTCTATTAATAGGCTTTAGGTCTTTGCTGTATATCTGTATTGAGCTACAAGATATTTTAGCAGTATCTCCTTCTTCTAGAAAAACAAAACTTCTAGTTACTGGGTATAACGCTAATTGATCTGAGGCTATAAAATGCTCGTCTACACCAAGACCTATAACTAATGGACTGCCGGATCTAGCTGCGACTAATTCTTCTGGATTATTTTTATCTAGTGCAACTATACTGTAAGCTCCTTGTAGTTTTTTGATTGTTTTTTGTAAAGCATCCAATAAGTTAGGGCTAGTTTGTAAGTTGTCATATAACAAATGAGCTATTACTTCTGTATCTGTTTCTGAGTTAAAACAATATCCCTTTTGCTCTAAAATTTTTTTTATTTCTAAATGATTTTCAATGATACCATTATGAACCACAGCTATTGTATCGTGAGATATCTGTGGGTGAGCATTTTTTTCACTAGGTTTTCCATGAGTAGCCCAACGTGTATGAGCTATACCTGTAGCTCCAGATATATTATTAATATTTTTTTCTAACTCTATTACTTTTCCTAATTTTTTTATAGTATGCATATCTTTATTAGGAGTAACGACTGAAATTCCCGCAGAATCATATCCTCGATACTCTAGCCTTTTTAAACTAGTAAGTAAAATTTTTACTACGTTACGTTGTGCTGTTACACCAACTATTCCACACATTTTATTTCCCTTTGATATGTTTTTGCTTGTATACAATCTTCAAGTAAAAGGTGTATATACACTTTCAACTGCTACAGGTGAAAGACTGTATATCTATGTATTTTTTCTTTTCCAGTTTTCTATATTTTTTTGCCTACCCCGTGCTATAGATAACGCTTTTTTGGGCACGTCATCTGTTATCACAGAACCAGCTGCTACTGTAGAGCTGTAAGCAATAGTTACAGGAGCAATTAATGCGGAATTGCTACCAATAAAAGTATTATCTTCTATTATAGTTTGATGCTTATTCTCACCGTCATAATTACAGGTGATTGTTCCTGCTCCAATATTTACCTGTTCTCCTATAGTAGAATCTCCTATATAGCTTAGATGATTGATTTTACTATAGGTTGCTACAGTAGAATTTTTTATTTCAACAAAATTACCTACATTTACATCATTGCTAAGCTTAGTTCCTGGCCGTAAGCGTGCAAAAGGACCTACATTGCAATTTTCTCCCACAATAGAATCTTCAATAATCGAGTTAGCCTTTATATGAGCCCCTGCTTTAATATAAGAGTTTCTAATAATACATCCTGATTCAACTGTGACATATTTTTCAATTGTTACTTTACCCTCGATTATAACATTTATATCTATAATAATATCATGCTCAGTTGAAAGCTCTCCTCTTATATCTATTCTGCTTGGATCTAATATTGTAACCCCTGACAACATTAACGAAATGGCTTTTTGTTTTTGATATGTCCGTTCTAATTCCATTAATTGTAATTTGCTATTAACCCCGTCAACTTCAATAGCATTCCCTGGCTGTACATGAACGACACTTACTTTATTCTCTACAGCCATTGCAACAATATCTGTTAGATAATATTCCTTTTGAGAATTATTATTTTTCAGTTTGTTTATCCATGCACTTATTGATTTTCCTGGTATAGCGATAATCCCTGTATTCACTTCATTTATTGCAAGTTGCTCAGAAGTTGCGTCTTTATCTTCGACAATAGCTTGAATTTTACCAAAGCCATCGCGAATAATTCTACCATAACCTGAAGGATTTGTTATATTTATAGTAAGTAGTGCCAACCTGTTACCATTACATGCTAATAATAAAGACTCTAAAGACATGCTACTAATCAAAGGCACGTCTCCATACAATACTAAAATCATATCCGCACCTTTGCAATAAGGTATGGCTTGTTGCACTGCATGGCCAGTACCAAGTTGTTGTTCTTGATACACCCAATTTAAATTATATTTCCCAAGTTTTTGTTTGATTTTATCAGACTCATGTCCAATAACTACATGTATTTTTCCCTCTCCAATACTTTTTTGTGTTTCTGTTGCTGTTAAAATAACATGTTCAAGCATGGGCTTTCCTGCTATTTTGTGCAATACTTTAGGGTAATCTGACTTCATTCTGCTACCCTGTCCTGCCGCAAGAATTATAATATCAGCTCTCATAATATTCTCTAGTTATATAATTTTTTACAACAAACGTGTAATATTGAGTGGTGTTCTTGTTACTTCTAAAATTACTTTAATCAACTTCAATATACATGTGGCAGATAAAAATGCTGCGTGTATAAACTAATTAATAAATAACGGCAATAATATAAAATATTATCATTGATATTTTATATTGTTGATTTTTTTCTAGCACCTACTAAAAAATTAATATAATAAATCATCGTTTGAATAATGTCTTGCTAAAATAATAATATTTACACCTATACACTATCAACTTAT
The DNA here is from genome assembly GCA_929200515.1 of Candidatus Gorgonimonas leptogorgiae. Taxonomy (GTDB): domain Bacteria; phylum Pseudomonadota; class Gammaproteobacteria; order Pseudomonadales; family Endozoicomonadaceae; genus CAKMZJ01. The sequence goes on from CAKNAD010000104.1 coordinate 5,761, forward strand.
TGAAAAATAATCTTTAACTAGAAGTAATATCTACTCAAAGATAGTATTTCAAAAGATAAAGATATATCCTATAACTAAATACAAATAATTTGCTCAGAGCTAATTTAATATAATTAGCTGAGCAAAATGGATGTTATTATGGACTTTTATCAACAAGGGTTAGATTACAATGTTTATGGAACCTAAAAATCTTGCAGAGTGGCTAGCATATCTAGAGGAAATTATTCCGCAAAGTGATATTCGTCTAGGATTAGATACTGTCAAATATGTTGGCAAGAAAATAGATGTTTTAAATCAAAATGCATTTGTTTATACTGTTGCTGGAACCAATGGCAAAGGATCAACAGTAGCTATTTTAGAAGCTATTTTATTAGAAGCTGGATACAATGTAGGGTCTTATACTTCACCCCATATTGAGTCATTTAATGAAAGAATCAAAATAAATGGAGTAAATGTTACAGATGATCTAATTTGCAAATCATTTGAATATATAGAAAAAACAAAAGGTGTAAATAATTTAAGTTATTTTGAGTTTATAACTGTTGCAGCTTTTCATTGTTTAGCACAGCATAATTTAGATGTTATTATTTTAGAAATTGGCTTAGGTGGACGTTTAGATGCAGTAAATGCTATAGATCCAGATGTCTCAATTATAACCTCTATAGCTTTAGATCACCAAAACTTCCTTGGCGATACAGAAGAAAAAATAGCATATGAAAAAGCTGGAATTTTAAGATATAAGAAACCTTTAGTATATGGTGCAACTGATATGTATGCATCTATATTAGATCAATCTGGTTTAAAGCAAGTTCCTGTATATAGCAAAGGCAATAGTTTTTATTTTACTACTAATGATAACGATGATAATCTTTGGAATTGGCATGGCTTGACATCTCAAGGAAAAGAACTACTGATAACCTCGATGCCTTTGCCAAATAACCTAGTACTAGATAATGCTGCTACCGCTATACAAGCCTTACAGCTTTTTACCGATAAAATCCCCATTAAAGCTATTAAACAAGGATTAACTCAGGTTAACATACTCGGAAGATGTCAAAAATTAGTGGTTAAATATAAAACAAAAATAATAGAAGTTATTTTAGATGTCGCTCATAATCCACAAGCTGTAGAATATTTTATTAAGCAAGTAAATAGAAGCAAGAAGGATAATATTAATACCAACATAGTTTTTGCTGTGTATAAAGATAAAAATTACAAAGAAATGTTAGCTGCTTTAAAAAAAATAGCGACAAAATTTTTTGTAACTTCTGCTGGCCATGATCGGTCATTATCGGTAGATGATTTATCGGATCATTTATTAGAGTTGTCTATTAATAATAGCAAGCATTCATCTATAGCCGATGCTTTAGCCTCAGCTATTATGAGCATGGATACAAACAAACAACCTCTAATTATAGTAGGATCATTCCCTTTAATTGAAGCAGCTATTAAATTTTTTAAAAATAATTGCTCTTGCGTACACACTTCTGCTAAATCAAACTCCGATCTTATACACGAGCCTGCTACTTGAAGTTTATTGTGTATAGACACGTGGAAAATAAAAATTACTTATTTCAGGATTAAATAAAAAGAAGCATATAATTATAAACTCAAGCTATATCTTAAAATAGCTTCATAAAAATGTAAAATAGATTGAACTTATATAAAAATATAAACATCTATAATATTACAGCATCAAAATACTAGAATTAGATTTACAAAACGCTATTATTCATAGTCTTATATACACCTTCAAATAGAAGGTGTATATATTATAAATCTGAAACTAGTATTTTGAATACAATCTGTCACATTAAACAATAAAAATACAAACTACTTGTTTATCAAAAATTAATTTATGTTTAATACATAATAAATTACACAAAAAAATATTCATGTTTTTATTAAAATGCGCAACTTAAGTTATAAATGATATTATAAGGAAAAATTCATTATGTCTCCTGTTTCAACAAGTAGCACTGCAAATCTTCTTGATAACCAAGAACTGAAGTCATCTAGTCAAGAAAGTTTAACTTTACAAAGAAGAACTACAAATGTATCTACTACCCTTCCTCAGAATAAAAGCAATTTTGTTATTAGGGTATTAAGATACATAATGCCACAATTTCAACATGTTGATAACATACAATACATTAATCAAGAAATTCTAGAGTTATGTGATACAACATATTTAGAAAATACTAGCAAAGAAATAATAGATCAAAAAATGATAAATGTAGAACAGTTATTATCTAAATTGAGTTATGGTCAGATGAAAAACTGGTTTTCTAGTGATATATCAAGAACTTGGGCTGAAAGTTATTTTTCTGTTACAGTTAAGAGAAACATAAAATTAGCTGAAAAAATAATTAACATAATTAATTCGCAAAAATCGTATGATATTACTGATTTACTAAAAGAATCTACGGATGAGATAAAGATTACAGAAGGATCTGTTAATTTCAAAGCTTTAATAAATTTATATTTTAAGACCGATATTACGTTTGCAGATTTAAAATTAGAACAAATTTTTATAAAACATCCAGAATTACTTGATTATATTAATGTTTTTATTGAATCTTCTAGATTTAAAGATACTACTCAAAAGCTACTTAATATTATTGATGTAGCCATAAAAAATGAACTAATAAGTGATGATTCTTATCTTACAAAACTGTTTGTTAGGTGTTTCTTCCATGTCCTGACAAATAAAGATTATAGCAATATAAAAAAAATGCTTGAATATAATCATCACTTTCCTTTTATTAATGACTATATAAAAACGGTAGTTGATATAAATGATGTGGAAATCTTAAAACTATTTGCAGAATCTAAGTTAGCATTATATATTGAAGGTTTACATTATTTCGCAGTCACCTATACCGCAAAAGAGATATTACCAGCTCTTAGTTATGCTATACTTAAAGAGAAAACCGATATAGCTAATGCGATTATAAAATTAGGCACAAATTTGAATGAAACCGAAGCTTACTATAAATTAGGATCTTATAATTATAGAGGTTTCGGTACACAGCAATATATAGCAGATATTTCATATAATGCTAGTGATAACGATGAATACGCTAAAGAAACTTTTCTTCCTCCTTTATTTTATGCTATTTTACTTAGAAATGATCAAATTATAGATCAATTGTTAGCAGCCGGTGCTAATAGCAGATATGACATTGAAGATATTTATAATGAATTAGAAAAAGATTTAAAGGATAGTGATTTTATAAAAAAACTCTTGCTAAACTTAAGAAAAGATACATCTTACAATGCAGAAATAACAGCAAAATTGCAACAAGCATCGACTTTAGCTAATGAATGATGTAGTCTAGATCAAGATGCTGAATCACGCATCTTGATTATCAAAAATATTAAATTATTCATTTAATTTATGTGATATAAAATTTCAATTAACTAACTCAAGTTACCTCTTAAAATAATTTCCTATACTATGTGTATAACCGCCTATACCTTTGATATCCTGTAGGGCCCATAGAATGTTTTCTGACTGAATTAGTATTTTTGCAAAAACGACAAGAAACTTTTATGATAGCCACCTGTATATACACGTGGCAGATGGAAATGCTAGGTTTCAGGGCTAAAGAAAAAGAT
>CAKNAD010000105.1 GCA_929200515.1 Candidatus Gorgonimonas leptogorgiae
ATGCCTTATATCCCCGCCCTAAAGGGCGAGGCTTTACGGCACTAATTGGTAAAAAGTGTATAGACTTATATGTTTTTCATTAGTTCAGTTGCTGATTTTATGAATTAATAAAACGTGATCCCATGAAAACCATAGCTAGGCATAAATATAAACATGAGGTAAATCCCGATTGATACAAAACTGCACCGTGGTAGCCTTGGTGTTTATAATGATCTGTTCTATAAATTACATGTGTAGCTTTTATTAATCCAGATACTGCTTGTTGATTAAAGATATAAAATTTTAGATACGCATATGCTAATGTTAGTTTACTTAATAATTCTACAGTCATAGTAGTTGCATGCGGTTTAATCTTTGCTTCTCTAGCTATTTTAGACTGTAGATTATTTATTTTATTATCTATAAGTGGTAGATTATAATCTTTTAATGTAATCATATTCTTATTTAATCTTTCATTAGAAAAATTAGTTGGAGTGATCATAGTTAGCAATTTTTCTATTTGTGTATAAGCCATACTATGCGATAGTAAGTTTTCAAAAACAGGAAATATAAAGCTAAAGAAGATAAAGCCTACAAAGTTATCTATGTATAGATCAACAAGAGGTATTTTCTTAAAGCCGGTATAAGAAATTAAATTATGTTCTGCTAAAATAAGAATCAGAATTATAGAAACAGATGCAGGAAGAATTAAATCTATGCAGTCTTTCATTCCGTCTTTAAAGCAATTGCTAGCTTGATAAAGTTTATTTAAGTGATCATTATAAGCAACTTGTATCGTCGACTGTGATTCATGTGGTTTATCTTCAACGGCATAAGAGCTATTGAGTATAATCACAAGACTTATTAGTATTAATATTGCAATTATATTTAGTTGAAAATAATTTAAGTGTACTTTAGGAAAACAATGATTATTATACATATTATTAGTATTTATAAAAGTTTAAGGAATTTATAATGTAATATAGTACATCTAATGTTGCAAATAAATTCTATACATAGACCAATATAATGTGTATAGTTGTTAACTAGAAGAGTAAGTTTTATAGGGGTAACCGTTGTTTATGCCAAACAAAAACGAAAAAATAGATTTTGATAAATCACTAGCTGAAGTAGAAAAAATTGTATTACAGTTAGAATCAGGAAATATGTCTTTAGAAAAAAGCTTAGAAGCTTTTGAGAAAGGCGTTAACCTTACTAAAAAATGTCAATCAGTATTAAACGAAGCAGAGCAAAAAGTGAAATTACTAACTTCTAAACATGGAAAAGTAGTGTCATCGCCTTTTGAGGCTCACGAGGACTGATTTTTATGGATAGCGAATTAGTTAAAACGACATATTCTAAGGTATATAATCAGAGTAATTATCTTGATTTTATAAATGATCAGCTATTAAAAGTTATTAATAGACATGATTTTTTATGTTCTAAGTTATTTCAGGCAGTAAACTATAGCTTGTTTAGTGGCGGTAAAAGAATTAGACCGCTACTTGTATTTGGTGCTGGCGAATGTTTAGGAATTGCTATTGAAGATTTAGCCATCGCAGCTTGTGCTGTTGAGTTTATGCATACATATTCGCTAGTTCATGATGATTTACCTGATATGGATAACGATACATTACGTAGAGGTAAAAAAACTTGTCATATAGTTTATGGTACAAGTACTGCTATTTTAGCTGGAGATGCTCTGCAATGTTTAGCGTTTGAGGTTATTGCTAATAGCTTGTTATTACCTAACAGCAATTTAACTTCAGGGCAACGTTTAGAGATGTTAAAGCTATTAAGCAGTGCTGCTGGAGTTAGTGGTATGGTAGGCGGGCAATCTTTAGAGTTTTCTTGTGATGTTAATGATTCATTTGATATTTCTATGTTAAACGCTATTCATTCTAGTAAGACAGGCGCTTTGCTACAAGCAAGCATAGCTATGGGTATGGTGCAAAGTAGTAATTTAGCCTTGTCTACAGATGAAGAATCTTATATTCGCAATAAATTATATAGTTACAGCACAAAATTTGGTAATTTGTTTCAAATATGTGATGATATTAAAGATATCGAGCAAGATAAACAAAAAGATGTATCTAAAGTAAAATCTAGCCAAAAATGTCAAGCGAATGTAAGTATTATCGAGTTATTAGGAGTTGCTAAAGCTAAAGAATACGCTATAAATTTACAGCAACAAGCATTGCAAGATTTGCAAGATATAGGCTCAGGAACACAACTATTGGGGGAAATAACTAAAAGCCTTATCTAAAAAAGTAAAAATCTATGTATATATATTGTTATATGTGGTAAAGTAACTATCTAAATTTAAATTATTTGTGTATTTTTATACTAAATTGACCTTGAATGATTTATCAAATACCTGAAAACAGACCACATACTCCTATTTTAAATAGTGTAGAATCCCCCTATCAGTTGCGTAAGCTACCAAAAGATAGGTTACCCGAATTAGCTCAGGAGTTAAGAAGTTTTTTGCTATACAGCGTTGGCAGAACTGGCGGGCACTTTGGTGCTGGTTTAGGCGTTGTTGAGTTAACAATAGCTTTGCATTATTTATTTGATACTCCCGATGATAGAGTAGTGTGGGATGTTGGACATCAAGCTTATCCACACAAAATATTAACTGGACGCCGTGATTTAATGGATAATCTCCGAAAAAAAGGAGGAATTCATCCGTTCCCTTGCCGATCAGAAAGTAGCTTTGATACTTTTGGTGTGGGTCATTCAAGCACATCTATTAGTGCCGCATTAGGAATGGCTGTTGGTTCTAAGTTTAAACAGACAGATCGCCGAGTAGTAGCAGTTATTGGCGATGGTGCTCTAACCGCAGGTATGGCATATGAAGCTATAAACCATGCTGCTGATATTAACGCAAAATTAATCGTTATTTTAAATGATAACGACATGTCTATTTCTCGAAATGTTGGCGGGATATCTAATTATTTAGCAAAAGTATTATCTAGTAAAACTTATCAATATATTAGAAATGGTAGTAAAAAAGCATTAGCGAAAATTCCAAAAGCTTGGTCTTTAATGCGACGAACCGAAGAACAGGTTAAAAGTATGATTCTTCCTCCAGGAACATTATTTGAAGAGCTTGGATTTAATTATATCGGACCTGTAGATGGCCATGATTTACCATCATTAGTGGGTATGTTAGAAAATATCCGTGATTTTGATACTCCGCAATTACTGCATGTAGTTACTAGTAAAGGTAAAGGATTCTACCCCGCCGAGATAGATCCTATAGGCTACCATGCTATTACTAAAATAGAACCGTTAAAAGAAGCTAAAACTAACCAACCTAAAGCATTAAAATTTTGTAATGTTTTTGGTGGTTGGGTTTGTGATATGGCAGCTGAAGATAACAACTTAATAGCCATTACTCCAGCAATGAAAGAAGGTTCTGATCTAATAAAATTTGCTAGTTTATATCCTGATCGGTATTTTGATACTGCAATAGCAGAGCAACATGCCATTACTTTTGCTGCTGGTTTAGCTTGTGAAGGGTTAAAGCCTGTTGTAGCTATTTACTCGACATTCTTGCAAAGAGGATACGATCAGCTTATTCACGATGTTGCAATTCAGAATTTAGATGTATTATTTGCTGTTGATAGAGCTGGCTTAGTGGGTGAAGATGGTCCTACTCATAGCGGTAGTTACGATATAGCTTATTTACGATGTATTCCTAATCTTATCATCATGACACCAGCAGATGAACAAGAATTAAGACAAATGCTGTCAACAGGTTACCTGCATAAAGGCCCGGCGGTAGTGCGCTATCCGCGGGGAACTGGAACGGGTGTAAAAGTTTCTTCATCTTTAGAAACTATACCTTTAGGAGCCGCAGTAACTACTAGAAAAGGTAAAAATATAGCTATACTAGTTTTTGGTACATTATTGGCAAACGTTAATGAAATATCTGTTAAACTTAATGCTACTGTAGTTAACATGAGGTTTGTAGAGCCTCTAGATTATAAAACTATAGATGCAATAGTGAAACAACATAAATTAATAGTTACTGTAGAAGATTCTAGTGTTGTAGGTGGAGCAGGGTCGGCAGTCCTCGAATATTTACACCAAAAAAATATATTAATTCATTGTATTAATTTAGGCATTCCTAGGCGTTTAATTGGGGCGGCTACAGCACAAGAGCAATTACATGAATGCAGATTAGACGCATCTGGAATTTATGATGCAATAGTAGATAAACTATCTGCTATTGGTGAAAGTATTGATTTCTCATGTAATGTTGAGCAGGATTTACAATTAGAAGGCGTATAAGTTAAACTAATATTCTATTATGAAAGTATCAATTGAAAATTCGTTGTATCCTAAAGGTTTTAAATCGGCACCAATATGGCGTCGAATTGCTGCAATATGTTACGATTTTTTTCTAGTACTTTCTTTATTAATGGCAACTGGATTTGTAAAAGTACTGCTAACTGCAATAGTTGTGAAGTTTAAATTTAGTGTTGATAGTAAGATAAATCAACAGATATTTTTTATTGTTTTGCTATTAACTACTATAACCTTTTTTTGCTATTTTTGGATTAAATCTAGGCAAACTTTAGGAATGCGTTCTTGGAAGATATATATATGTAATTCTGATTATTCGGTAATTAGTTGTAAGCAAGCAGTTATAAGGTGCTTGGTTGCTGTTCCAGCATTATTATTTTTTGGTGCTGGAATTTTTTGGGCCTTAATTGATAAAAAAAACCGTAGTTGGCAAGATATAGCATCTTCAACAATTACTTGCTATAAGGCAAAGCTTTAATATTGTTCAAATATTAAATTTTAGTTTCATTATTTAATGTTATTAATTTGTTTCCAGTGTTTGTTTTAATAAAAAATCCCTTAAGTTTTTTTTTAGTTTTCTGAGGATCAATCTTTAACTCAAAAGTACTAGTGTTGCTCCCTATTTTGGATTCATCTAATGTTGTGTTTTGCTTAAAAATAGTTAATTTTTTAATAGCGTTAACATCTGAAAAAGTATAAATTTTAGATGAACTGACATCGGTTATTTTATCTATATTGTTACAATAACAATTTTTGTGTATGTGTAAATATCCAGTAAAAAACATAATTTACCTTGTTTATAGTTGAGTATATTTAGAAATGCTAAATATATAGATAACTATTTTTGATAAAAGTTTGCTATTTATTTTAATTAATTCCATATTGCTATAATTATTAAATATACATCAAGACACTAAATTCATGTTAAAGAACAATATAGTAATATTATTAATTTATTTTATATTATGTACTAATTTAGTGTGTTATGGCGATACAACACAAATACCTGTTAATAATGAAATTAATAAACAAGCTACTTTAGTAATAGCTGAAAATGATAACTTACTTGAAAACTGTCTTTATCTTAATGAAATTGACGACTTTATTATTCTCGAGCTGTTAACAAAATTATTAAAAACACCTGGGTTTTTATTAATTAATAATAATTGGTGGTTGTTTAAAATATTTTTAATGTTAATAATTCCATTATCTGCTAGTGTAAATAATTTAGGAATTACTACTCATGATAATATTACTATAGGATTACTTTTAGTAACTCAGTTTACTATCCCGTTAAATATTTTAAATGCTTTTATTTTATTAGATAGACTTAAAACAGTTTATGATCAAGGTATAAAAAATACAATTAAAGTATGCAAACAAAATATACCTAAAACTATTTATTATTTAACTAATATCGCAATTAGTATATATTTGTCTTATTTATCATCTTTAATAGATACCCAGACATCTGGCCATGCATATGCTTGGATATTTTCTACATTTACCAACTCTAAAAAAACATTAAAATCAGCCTATCATTTAGGATACATATTAAACTTAATGTGCGTATTAGCTTTAAGTTCCGTGTTCTTTTTTAATCTAATTAATGAAATATTCCATCAAACAGGAATTGGCTATTTATTAAAATTATCACCATCGTTAAAATATAATGTCAAAGAATTAAGTTATTATCAGCATGTAAACAATTTAAGAAAAATAATACATTATAGTGATACTGAAACTGCAATTAAAAGATCTAAAGATTATTTAGTAAATAATAATTTAAATACAACTATAGATATTGCAAACTTGCAGTTGCATTGCTCTGAAAAAAGTTACCATGAAAAAAGTGTGGCTAATATCTATATTAATTTAGTTAAATTTGGTTTTATTGTTACTATGGCAGTTTTTTGTGCAGAAGCTTTTAGACAAATTTTTTCTTCTAAATTATTATTACAGGATTTTATTGAAGACTATGCAAATATCACATCTAACAATTATTATTCTTTTTTATTAAATAATAACCAAGTATTTACTTGTGATACTATAGATCATTGTATAAATAATATAGATATTAATGCAATCAATATTTCCAAAAAAGAAATAAATCACCTGTTGTCTTTAAATCAAGATGGAATTCTAGCTAATAGTTTAAAAGGTATTGCTGTTTCTACTAACACAGCAGCAATGCTAATAATGTTTGCTAATTATGCATGGAAAATAAAAAATAAAAAGTTGTTTCGAGATGTTATTTTTACGTCATATTATGATAAAAAAAATATTATCCCTGTTATAGTTGCTACAAGTCTGTTGGTTTCTGGATATTATTATATGCAAAATATCTATAATGTTTCTACTATTGCAGAAAAAAGCAATGATTTGCTATCTAGATCTAGCGATAAGATTTTTTTGCCGGTTACTGCTTCAGTAATACTTGCTATTTCTTCCACAGGATTTACATGTTCTCGTGGAGTTTGCTTTCTAGTAAATATTACCAACTATAGTATATATCTAATTAATAAGTTAAAAAAATATTGTTGCGGTAAATAAATTGCAGAAAATCTTACTAAACTTGTTATTAAAGTCTTAGTTGCTAGAGAATAGTACAAATTGATTCGCTATGTTGTTCTTGTTTCGGGTTATAAATTATTGTATTGCTGTTGTTATTTGAGCTGGCAAGAACTGTTAACACTGAATGTTTTAACGGGGTTAGTTGTTTTGATACTAGCCATTTATTATGTGTTAGTTGGCATTTATACATATTATTTTTAGAATATATAAGTAAACCTGTAGCCTGGTTGGGAAGAAAAACTACAGCTGTAATAATTTCATCTAATACTATATTGTCGGTTTGCCAATTTTTTTCAGTGCAGTATCTTTTAATGGTTAAAGATTTATCCTTAAAAAACAGTAAAATATCTCCGTTAATGTTGATGTTGTCAGGGAAATGTATGCAGTTATCTATACTGTGTTTTTCTTCCCATTTATTAGTATTATTTATATTGTGATAAAAAATCTTTAATGTTTTGTTTTTCGTAATAACAAATAAACGATTACAGTCAGTAGTATCAAATTTAATCTTAGAAATAATACTATCTGTTGTAATTGGTAATGCAGGTTTCCAGGTGGCTATTTTTCGAGAAAATAAATTTCCTAAGAATTTTTGTTTTACACGTGGTCCTTCATGCCAAATATTTAACTTGTTTTGTGTATAATTAGCAATTATTGCTTTGTTATTATTAATAGTTATAGAATTAATGTCAGCTGCAGGTACAGCACTATAGCGTTGAATATCTGGACGCCATATTTGATCACTATTGATATTTTTTTTAACTTTTTGTATTGATTGTATATCTCTTATTTTATTATAAAAAATTCTGCCGCATAAGATATAGTCACCATTTTTGTTAACTGCAATAGCTTGATAATTAGGGTAACTAGAATTAAATTCAGTTGTATGTTTTTTTGTATTAAAAATATAAATTTTATTTACTATAGGGTGAGTAGAATAACTGATTAAATATTTTCCATTACTACTAAGTAAATAGTTATAATTTATGCTGTCAGCATGTTCAATATAGTTTTGTATAGGTAATTCTAAATTTACGCAATAACTTGAAGATTTTGTATGTGCTAATGAACTGCTACTATTGTGTAACGGTTTGTTACTCTGATCATGAAAAGAAGAATAATCTGTATTAAATGATCTTTGTATGTTAGGTAAACTTATTGATTTAATCATAGTATATAGTAGTTAAATAATATTTTTATTATTAGATTAAATAATCATCTGAAGTATTTCCATTTTTAAGAAATATTTTTACATCGAGTAAGTTTTTCATATTTGTTTTTTTAAATTTCTCAATATTATTTTTTACTTCATTGTAAGATATTTTTGTGCCATCTAGATATATACTACGTCTTTCATTGTTAGATGGCATTCGAGCTAAAGATATAATCCAATTTGGCAGGTGTTTTATCTTAGGGCAATTCTCAAAGTTAATGTCAGAATAAACATTCAGTGGTTCTTGAGGAATTTCTTTAAGATCAATACATTTCGATACATTAAGTTCTCCTGCTATAAATTTAGTATTAAGGTGTTTTATACCGCTTTTATGTGCGTCAATTAAATAGTTTACACGCAATTTTTCTGGAAGTTCTGTTAAGTTATGACATTCTGATATATTTAGGTCTTCATCAACAATAAGTTCTTCTGGTAATTTATAAATATTTGATTTATATAGATTCAGAGAACCTTTAACATGTAATCGATTTGGCAAATTATTAGCTTCTGTATCAGATAGATCAGATAGATCTAAGGTACCATCATATGATGGGTTAAGAAAGTAATTATATGTATGAGTAAAACCAATGCTAGGAATAGTGCGAACCTGTTTTTCTTTTGGTAGCTCAGCATAAACAACATAGAAAGTATCAGGGCAAAATTTTTCGTTGTTACGTAATTTATCTTTAAACTCTGCTGCTGACATTAATTTATTTGTATAACCAGTATTACACAGATATGCTAGTTGTCGTACTGATTTAGTGAATAATTGTGAGTATGATAATGGTATTTTAGTTGTACTAGCATTAGTACTGATAATTCTATCTGTTGTTTTTGATACTGTTTTTTTAATTTCAGTATTATAAGTGTGATTATTGTTAGAGATATGCATTATTGTTGTATCTTATAAGTTATATTTTTAGTAAAAGATGTATACACCAAATAGATGAATATGCGATGTTTATACACGTGGCGGTTATAAATGTGGGTTTTCAGCAAGTGATTATAAGTTTTTAGCCAAGGCAGTGTTTTGCAGGTAGAAATACTAACGCAGGATAAAAGCTTAGAAGCTTTGCCCTCTAGGGGCTATTAAAAAATCTGCTTCATCGTTAAAGCACCTTAAAATGCACTTGCATTCCTGCGGTATTTTGCCTTGAATTAAATCTTTTGACTAATCTCTGAAAAAATGCATCTTCAAGTAGAAGGTATATATATAGTACTGCTCGCTATGATGTAGACATTAAGAGATTCTATAGATAATAACTATTGCTAG
>CAKNAD010000106.1 GCA_929200515.1 Candidatus Gorgonimonas leptogorgiae
TTCAGTTAGTTCTGGATATATTTTATCTAAAAATAGATTATTTCTATATTGAAAGGGTAAATGCCGGCTCAACTCAAAAACGCAACTGTTACTTTTAGAAAAAAAATAAATTAGTTGTGTGGCAATTAGTAAAGTAGCAAAAAAAGTTATAAATTTTTTACCAATATTATTATTTTGTAACCATGCAGTGTATTCTAGTTTTTTTACAAGTTGGTATTCAAGTATGCTTAATAAACACCAGAAAAGTACAATATTTTTAATGTAAGGCCATTTTAGCAGTAAGGAAATATCATTAGTAAATAAATGTGATAATTTGGTAAAAAAAAGGTCAGTTAAATGTATCCCTTCTGAATAAAAAATATAAGTATCTAACATTAATAAGCTAAGTAAAGCCGATGCAAAAACAGCTTGAATAATAAGTCTTAACTTGCCTTTAATTAAAATAGTTGGTAGTGCGATTAGATTAATTATAGCAAAACATAAAACAATTATGCTAAAATGATTAGCTAAGTTATATGTTATAGCATTAATATATTTGCCTATGGAATATTCAGGCAGGTTATTAGATAGAGATTTAGAAAAAAAGTAAAAGCTAGCCACAATTACTGCAAATAAACTATTAGCAATAGTAAAGTAGTAATAACTTATACACCTTGGTGTTATCAAATTAGTTATTTTTAGAGACATAAAACCTACTTATTGATAATTACAGATTTATTTTTTATTTTTCTACAATGTAACCGTATAGCATGTATTTGTCTATTAAATTTATTTACTACTTTAAAAATTATTCTTTACAATATGAAAAATATAGGACTTATCGGATGGCGTGGTTTAGTCGGTTCCGTGTTAATACAAAGGATGCTAGAAAATAATGATTTTACCCATTATTCTCAATTAAATATATTTTTTCATTGTTTTTCTACCTCTCAGGTTGGCAAGCAATCTCCTAGTATTGCTAATGGTTGTAAAACATTACTAGATGCTTATAGCATTGAGCAGCTACAAGAGATGGATATTATCATTTGTTGTCAGGGTAGTGATTATACTAAACAAGTATATAGTAAGTTATGCAATAGTGGCTGGAATGGCTATTGGGTAGACTCTTCATCGCATTTACGTATGCATCAAGATGCTACATTAATTTTAGATCCAGTTAATCATCAAGCAATTACTCAAGCAATTAGCGATAATCGCAAGCTTTTTATAGGAGCTAATTGTACCGTTAGTTTAATGTTAATGGCGATAAATGGCTTGTTAAAGCAAGACTTAGTAGAATGGATAAACCCTGCTACCTATCAAGCTGTAAGTGGTGCTGGAGCAAAGGCTATGCGTAATCTGTTGCAGCAAATGGGCGGTTTGTACAATCATGTGAATTCGGATTTACAAAATGTAGCTAGTAGTATACTTGATATCGATAAAAAAATTAATCATTGGTCAGCTACTAGTAATGATCCGGCTAATTTATTTGCTAGTAATGTTATACCTTTTATTGATAGCATGACAGCTAGTGGCCAAACAAGAGAAGAGTATAAAGCAGAAGTAGAAGCTAATAAAATTCTTAATAGCAATCAGCATATAGCTATAGATGGGCTTTGTGCTAGGGTAGGGGCAATGCGTTGCCATAGCCAAGCATTAACAATAAAACTTAAAAAAAATTTATCGCTTGCAACTATTGAAGAGTTATTAGCAGATTCGCATGAATGGATTGATATAATAGCGAACGATGCTGTAGCAACTAAAAAGCAATTAACGCCATTAGCAACTTCTGGAACTTTGCGAGTAAAAATTGGCCGAATTAGAAAGTTAACGCTTGGCAATGATTATTTAAGCTTGTTTACCGTAGCCGACCAACTGCTTTGGGGAGCTGCGGAGCCACTAAGAAGATTATTAAATATTTTAATAAAAGCAACATAGAAATAATTACAAACTGTTTATTATGAGTTATAATTGCACAAATCGATTCAATTAATTACCTTTACCGATGATAACGCAGATGAAAACCAATGAAATTCGTACCTTATTTTTAAATTATTTCCGTAGTGCCGGACATGAAGTAATAGCTAGTAGTTCTTTAGTGCCTCAAGATGATCCGAGTTTATTGTTTACTAATGCTGGAATGAACCAATTTAAAAATGTCTTTCTTGGTTATCAAGTGCCACCAAAAGGTGCTAAATCGGCGGTAAGTTCACAAAAATGTGTTCGTGCTGGTGGCAAGCATAACGATCTTGAAAATGTTGGTTATACCGCAAGACACCATACCTTTTTTGAAATGCTAGGCAACTTCAGTTTTGGTGAGTATTTTAAAGAAAAAGCTATACTATTAGCTTGGAATTTTTTAACTAAGGAATTATCCATAAATAAAGATCGCTTATATGTTACTGTTTATGAGTCCGATCAACAAGCATACGATATTTGGAAAGAAAAAATAGGATTGCCTGCCTCTCGTATTATTAAAATAGGAGATAACAAAGGTGCAGCCTATGCTTCAGATAATTTTTGGCAAATGGGCGATACAGGTCCTTGCGGTCCTTGTACTGAAATTTTCTTTGATCACGGCGAGCATATTCCTGGCGGTGCCATAGGTACCGATGACGAAGGCGACAGATTTGTAGAAATTTGGAATATCGTCTTTATGCAATACAATCGTAAATCTGATGGCACTATGACCCCTCTAGAGCGTCCATGCATAGATACCGGCATGGGCTTAGAACGCATTGCAGCGGTAATGCAGGGCGTTACTAATAATTATTCTACAGATCTATTGCAAAATATTATTGTGGAAGTTGCTAAATTATTAGATGTAGATAATAACAATCAGGCATCTTTAAAGGTTATCGCTGACCATATTCGTGCTAGTGTATTTTTAATTACCGATGGCGTTATTCCAAGTAATGAAGGCAGAGGCTATGTATTAAGAAGAATTATCCGCAGAGCATTGCGGCATGGTTATAAGCTTAAAGAAACTAATGGCTTTTTCTATAAATTAGTTCCTGTTGTTATTCAGCAAATGCAAGCAGCATATCCAGAATTAAATAATCATCAGCAGTTTATCAGTGAAACTATTAAGCAGGAAGAAGCTAAATTTAATCAGGCGCTTAATAAAGGTATGGTGCTTATAGATAATTATCTTGCTGAATTATCTGAAAAAGTAATCCCAGGCGATTTTGCTTTTATGCTTTACGATACTTACGGCTTTCCATTAGATTTAACTGAAGATATAGCCCGAGAAAATAATTTTACAGTAGATCTAGCTGGTTTTGAATCATTGTTACAGCAACAAAAAGAAAGAGCCCGAGGAGCTAGTAAGTTTACTTCTATTGAAGCCTCTGAATTACACAACAAGCCTACTAACTTTATTGGCTATGAATTCCTACATAAAAACGACACCGTAGTAGCTTTATTGAAAGATGGCGTAACTACTGATAAATTAGAAACCAACGATACTGGTGCTATTTTATTAGCTAATTCTCCTTTCTATGCTGAGTCTGGTGGTCAAGTTGGTGACCGAGGAGTAATTTTTAACGATGATAGCCAAGCGAAAGTTATCGATACTCAAAAACAAGGTGATGCAATTATACACCTAGTTAAAGTTACTAAAGGCTGTTTTTATAACAACGATACAGTAGCAGCTAAAGTAGATACACAAAACCGAGCAAGTATAACTTGTAACCATTCAGCTACCCATTTATTGCATGCAGCGTTACGTCAAATTGTAGGAACTAATATTCAGCAAAAAGGTTCTTTAGTTAATTCGCAAAGATTAAGATTCGATTTTTCTCATCCTAAAGCTGTAACCGCTGAGCAATTAACCGCAGTAGAGCAATTAATTAATCAAGAAATAAGACTAAACACCAAAGTTACCACGCAATTAATGAGTTATGATCAAGCAGTTGACGCTGGTGCTATAGCATTGTTTGGTGAAAAATACACCGATAAAGTCCGAGTTATAACTATAGGAAATAGCAATTTTTCTATGGAGTTATGCGGCGGTACTCATGTCAATAGAACTGGTGATATCGGTTTTTTTAAAATTATTTCTGAATCTGGTATAGCTACTGGTATACGCCGTATAGAAGCGATTACTGGTATTGAGTTCGAAAACTATCAATTAAAGCAACAACAGGTTATCGATAGTTTGGCAAGCCAATTAAAATCTGCTACTGAAGATTTGCCACAAAAAATATCTTTATTAATGGCTAATGCTAAAGATAGTGAAAAACAACTAACCGCAACCAAGCAAAAACTACTAGGTTATCAGGCAAGCGAGTTAATAGAAAAGGCAACAGCATACCAAGATATCAATATATTATTTACTAAAATTTCTAATATAGATAGCAAATCTATTAGAACTATGATCGATATCCTTAAACAAAAACTTGATAATACAGTCATAGCATTAGCTTTAGTAACAGACAAGGGCGTATCTATAGCTGTTGGTATTAGCAAAGAATTAACTAAGAAGCTACATGCCGGAAAATTATTAAATATTATCGCCACTGAGTTAGGTGGTAAAGGTGGTGGTAGACCAGACTTTGCACAGGGTGCAGGAGTTGAAGCGAAAAATATTGACAAAGCTTTTACTATGGCAAGAAATTGGATAGAGCAAAATTATTAAAAAGATAATAAACAACTTGCTACTACTTTCTTTACCTAGCTCTAAGTGTCTGATTATTTTTTTATATATTTTAAGCTTATACATGTGGCAGATGCCTTGAATAAGAACAAATTATAAGCGAAACAATCCAGATGCTATATAAATTATTTAGAGAAAAGAATGAAAATTTTTGATGTGTTTGCTATGAGCTTGATACCATTTTCTTTCTAGAAAATATTTTTTTAATTTTAATTTTTTAAATACTTAATTGCAATTAACTTTATTTGTCATATGTTATAACTTTTTTAATTTATTTTAATAGCACCGTTATAACATATGACACATACTAATAAACATCACCAAGAAAAAAATGAAAATTGATATTACCTCATTAATTTTCATTTTTTTTCATTGCTATACTACATTTTTTTTGCTGATGCTCGATAATAAGATGTTTTCTTATGTGCAGACAAACTACCTATAGATAGCACCTTTTTAGACTTGCTTTTAGCAGAGGCTTTACTTCTAGATGCAGTTGTTCTTTTTGCTGTCTTACTAGATGAAGATGTCTTTGCTTTTGCTCTTGAACTAGCAGGCCTTTTAGCTTTTGCCCTTGTAGTAGTCGCTTTTTTTCTAGTCGCTGTCTTAGCTTTAGTCTTTTTACTAGCTGTCTTAGATGCGACTTTTTTCTTAGGTGCTGCTTTTTTTGTGGCGGTCTTTGCTCTTGGCTTAGCTTTTGCAGTACGAGATTTAGCTGCTGTTTTAGGCTTCGATCTAGAAGTTGTTGCTTTTTTTCTAACCGTTGTTTTAGCCTTAGTTGTCCTCTTAGCTGCTGGTTTTCGCTTAGTAGCTACTTTTTTCTTAGCTACTTTCTTTTTAACAGCAGATTTAGCCGCTGTTGCTTTTTTAGCATTATGCTTAGCTTTAGTTAAGCTTTCTCTAGCGTGTTTAATATCTTTCTTGATAACCTCAAGAGCTTTTTTAGCTTTTTCAGCTTTAAGCTTTAAGCTTTCAACTTTAGCTTCTAATCTCTTAACGCTAGCAGAACTAGTTACAGTTTTTTTCATGACTTTTCCTGTAACAACCCTCTTTTTAGAGGGTTGCCCTTTGTTAGAACCATCTATAGAACTATTCCCTTTTTTAAGCATATTTATCTCCTAAATGCGTATAATTTATGCATGCTAATAAAATAGCATTAAACAAAAACTACGACTTAATAACATACCTAATACTTAATACCTAAGTATTATTTTAGTAGTATACAACGCTTATAACAACAATCCATATAATTTATTATAGTCAACTAATAGTTTAATTATAGTACATAAAATAACTATGCATCTTCTATAAATTGTAGACTAATGCTAAATAGTTTTATCTTTTAATTTGATACTAACCATACTAAGTTCTTATACTCTTTAACATAAGCATACAAATTAACTAATTATAATACCTTTAGTTAAAGCACAATATGCTTATATCAACACATAACAACTATAATGCAACAACAGTATAAAATATACTACAAAAATAAACACATGTGATTATTATCGAATAAACAACAACTTTCTATATATTTATAGTATATTTTTTCATATTTCAAAATTTTAAAAGCTTTTATTAATTTTTATCTTACACCTATATTTTAATTAATACTACATAAGTATATAACATAACCATTATATTTTAAGATACATCTTCTTAATTATTAGCAAAATATTTAATCCAAAAAACGCTCTAGACATGCACTTATCATTTAAAGTCGTTTCAACTATGAAATAAATATTTTTAGTTGCTACTGCAGACTATTTATTTCTTTTTAGTTTTTTTAGATAGAATTACCACTTTTTAATTTAATTCCACTAAATTCACAAAGCATGAGCCTCGTTTAATAAACTAAAAATTACTTGTCAAAAATACGTCTATTTAAATAAAAGGCTAATATTTATTCAATATAGCTTATTATACTTAATCTTAATATAGTATAGCATACATCATTAATATATAATATTTTACCCCTATTATATTAAATTTAATGAGATTTAAGTAATTTTATTAAATTTAATAACGGAATATAATTGAAACACTAAATATTTTTTTAATTTTAAAGATGATGCTTTTAGATAAAAATATAATCAAATATCAACTCCAGCTCAATACTTCTAGCATCTTTATTAAGGTATAAGCCTACAAGCTTTTAACTTATTTGCTATAGTTTACAAATAGAAAATACTCTACAAAACAGCTAATCATTAAACCTTATATACTTTAATATAACAACATATGTAGATGTCTTTTGTTGTGTATATTTCTTAGTTATATCTTTAATTTACGTATCTTTAGTGTAACAAATAATTCATTAACATAGATATCTTTATGCTTTTGTAAGCTTATCATAACTAAATATTAGATTAAACTTTGCAAAATAAATTAAATATGGAAATATAATTTATAATATTGTGTTATATTAATTACATCTGACTTTTTCTGATTTTTACCTATTGTTATCAACAACAACACAAAAAATAGCATCGGTACATCTAAACTTTACAATATTTACTTGCAATATTTTCTATTTTTTGTTACCCATATTAAACGATAGTTGATAAAGATAGCTTCATTAGTAAATTATTTTTAATACCATATAATAAAAGCTTTTTTGTTTAAAAGTATAGTTACTTTACTTATAAGCTATCAATTATTTAAAAGAATCAACAATCAAACAATGATTTTTAACTACATACCTTAAGTTACTAAATTTAAAGTTTCTAGTATATCATGACTATTTTGCTTACTAATTTCAGTATTAGTTATCCAATTTGATATTGATTGCTTTAATGCGTAACTTAAATAAATTCTTATAATAACTTTTAATTATAGGTATATTTCTAATGAAATATTTTTTTATAGCGCTTTTATTTGTCTGTTTATCATGCAGTAGCGTAGAAACTATCCCTTCTAAAAAAACAATTGTCTACGTAGATATGGTTGCTGATTTATTCCACTATGGTCACGTTGCTTTTTTAAGTAGAGCTAAAAAAGCAGGCGATTATTTAATAGTTGGAGTCCATAGCGATGAAGATGTAATTAAGTATAAACGTAAACCAATTTTAACAATGCTAGAACGATCTAAAGTTGTGTCAGCATGTAAATATGTAGATGAAGTTATTACAAATGCACCTTTAAAGGTTACAGAAGATTTTCTTAAAAAGTATAATATAGATATAGTAATTCATGGTGATGATATTAACGAACAAACAAAACAAGACTTTTATGGCGATGTAGAAAAACTAGGAAAACTAAAATTGATTTCTTATACAACAGGAATATCAACAACAGATATTCTTCGCAGAGTAGAATCTTACTTTATAGAAAATCCTAATAATTTGCCATTAGGAAAATATACAGAACTATACCATCTTTTTATAAACTTATTACAAACTAGGCTAGCATCAGAAATTACACAAGATAAACCTGTAGATGAGATTTAAGCTTTTTAGTAGCTTCCGAATGGTAGCCTTCTAAGCTTTTATCCTAAGTTAGCATTTCTTGATTTAGTCGAAACTAACAACGTCTCGGCTAAAAACTTATAATCACTTGCTGAAAATTCGCATTTCCAACTACCACTTGTATAAACTGTCCGCGGTATTAAACCTTATAATACATAATTTAATTTTTTATTGTGATTAAGTATAGAATACTGCCCTCACTTAATATATAATTATCCGTATTAGGTTACTAATTTTATCTAACTTTAGTAGTCTCTCAACTTACTACTATTAAATATTATACATCAACTAGGAAAATAAAGATTAGTGAAATCCAATCTTATAAGCAAATTGGAAGCTGTTATTAATTATAGATTCAATGATAAATCTTTATTAGTATTAGCTCTTACCCATAGAAGCATGGGCAAAAATAATAATGAAAGGTTAGAGTTTCTAGGAGATTCTATTGTTAATCTTGTAATAACAGAAACCCTGTTTAAGAAATTCCCTAGAGCGACAGAAGGCCAGTTAAGCCGACTTAGATCACAAATAGTAAGTGGCAATAACCTAGCTAAATTGGGAAACTCGTTCAATTTAAGTAAATACATTATTTTAGGGATTAGCGAGCTTAAAAGTGGCGGTTGCTTTAGGGAGTCTATTATATCTGACACAGTAGAGGCAATTATAGGTGCTATTTATCTTGATTCAAATATTGAAGAGTGCAAACAGCGCATTTTAGAATGGACGCAAAAAAAAATCAACACGCTAACTATAGCAGACAGCGATATTAAAGATCCTAAAACTAAATTACAAGAATACCTACAAAAAATTCAACAGCCACTACCTATTTATACAATTCATAAAATCACAGGTGATTTACATAACCAAGTATTTACTATATCTTGTCAAATATCTTTAATTAATAAGGAAATAACAGCAAATGGTAGCAGTAAACGCAAAGCAGAGCAAAAAGCGGCTAAAATGGCTTTAAAAGAAATAGAGCAGCAAACAGCAATAGGAAAGATAAAACTACCTCCTACTACATAAAACATTTTCTTTAAATAATTTTTGTATATTTTCCAAGAAGCATATATCTTTTATGTGCACTTCATTTTATTTTTACAAGATAATCACTTTATTGATTTAAATGTACTAAATTAAAATATATACACGTGGAAGTTGGAAATGCGGGTTTTCAGCAAGTGATTATAAGTTTT
>CAKNAD010000107.1 GCA_929200515.1 Candidatus Gorgonimonas leptogorgiae
GCCCTGAAACCTAGCATTTTCGTCTGCCACGTGTATATATATTTTTATTCTTGATGATGTTTATTTGTTGAAAATGTATTAAGTAACTTTTTTTTAGCGGTAATCGCATCTGTTGTATTTATTTTTTGCTGTTGCATTAATTTATATTGCTGTTGTTCTGCTAATAATTTAGCTTTTTCTTTAACGCTAGTAAAATCTATAGATTTAGGCTCTATGATATCTGCGAGAGGCTTTCCGTTTTGCAGTTGATTCACTAGCTCCGAATAATAGTGCTCAAATATAGGAAAAGCAACACGTTTTGGTTCAGATTTTAGAGTATGCCATCCGGTTTTTTTTGCTGCTAATTTAACCACTTCGTGTGACCAGTTATCACTATGCTCTAATGTACAAGCTTCTTTATATGCTTCTAGGGCTGGCTTTAAATTTAATTCTTCAAGGCTAAATTTACACTGCTTGATGATCTCAATTAAATCAGGAAAATATTTAGTGTGGTAAATAGCCTGTTTAGTTGCTTTTACAATCCTTGCTGGGGGAAAATTTTTTAAAAGTCCTAGCCAGGTAAATTTGGCGCTGTTAATGGCTTCCTCAGTAGGAAAAGCAAGCCTGAATTTAGAAAAAGATGCTTTTTCCAATAATGTAAATGCTGTATTTATAGCATCCACGTGTTCAGAGGATATAGTTTCTCTAGCCGATTTTGAGCGAGCTGTATAATGATTTGATCTAGATATCGTCTTCATCAAAGCTGATGCCCTGTGCCCATTGGTAGTCTGTAAGTCTTTCAATGGTTGATTTATAAGATGTTTTATTGGCTTCATTTTGTTGTCGTTTCCATTGATATATTACATGAGATTTAAATTTACTTTGCCAAGCTTTGTGTAGTTCTTGGGTTTCACTCCAGTAAAGTTTAAACTCTAATAACTGCATATGAATAAACGATCGTGGTATTTTATGGTATCGTTCTAAGTAATCTAATACTTCTATTGATGGTTGAAAGTCGTTGGGTAATGGGCGATATACCGGTTTTGATACAAAACTATTGTCGCTAGAAAAAAAAGTGTTATTCTTGCTCATTGTATCCTCGTACATATCGGCTTCCCATTGTGCGTCTCCTGACTTGTTTAGTCGTCTATTATATAGTTGACTATCTGATACTTCTTTATAGTGTTGAGTGCTAGACATGTTTTAGGTCTTCCAAAATTATGATACACCTTGCAGATGCAGACAGGGGCTGTTAGAGTATTGTTAAAAAATTAAAGTCAAGTCAATTTGCTATAGGAATATTGATTGCACTTTAAGAGGTTTAACAATAGAAGTTAAGCTTTTTAATAGCTCTAATACTACATTTTATAGTCTTTTAATGAAACCTGCATTTTCAACTTCCACCACGTATGTTGTTTCATGTGCTTAGGTAATATCAGATAAATAGTATATGAAAATTTAAATGGATATCATAATATTATATGCATTTAAATATTTAATAATTTCTAATCAGCAAGTTATCAGTTTATACACATATAAACTAATAATAATTGTATTGCAATTTAATGTTAACTACAAATTTTTATTTGCTTCGAAATTTAAAAAGAAAACACTGTTTTAAAATAGGAGTATAAAGCTTTACGTTAATATTAAACACTATACGCCTACTTTAAAAAATAGCAGAAAAAATGTTAACATCGCTAAAAGCTATGTTAACAAAATTATTTTTAATTCGTAAGTAACAAGCTAGCATATGATTGCTACAAGGTCAAAGTTAAGTTTAATAAATATATTATTTTTTTTCTGGAATACATTTTTCTAAGCTAGCAATTAATGATCTCATAAATAGTATATAGCCATCGGTAGATACTGGTATATCGCTTGCTAATGGGTCGATGTAACTTATTATTGCAATATTTTTTATATTTATATTGTTAAAAATTTTAGTATCAAATTGTGGTTCTAATAATATAGAAGGTGATTTTGCTACTAATAATTTATTTTTTAATTGTTGTAAATGTCGAGCTCCAGGTTCTTTAAGAGCATCTGCACTTAGATAATCAATTATTGAAAAGTTATATTGTTGTTCTAAATAACCATAAGCATCATGAAAGGTAAATATTTCTGCTGTGTTTATACTAGCTAGTGCACTTTTAGAGCTGACTTTAAATTGTTTTAATTGAGATAAAAAACATTGCAAATTAGACTCATAAATTTTAGAGTTTTTCTTATCAAGAAATTTTAGTTTTTTAGCTAAATTTTCAGCTAGCATAGCTGTATTATCAAGGCTCATCCATACATGAGTATCAATTACGCCATGCTTACATCCAGATGTATGTTTCTGATTATGATGATGATTAGTATCTTTATATGTTAATAGATTTAAGCCTTTTATATCTAACATAGATATAACACTTTTATTTGCTTTAACTCGGTGAACTGTTTTATCTAAAAAATATTCTAGTTCGCTACCAACCCAAATTAATATATCAGCATACTCAATTTTTTTAGTATCTGAAAGTTTTAACTGATAATCATGTGGAGATACATTATTAGGCAATAAAACATCAATATTATTTTTTTGACCAGTAATGGCAACAGCAATAAGCTGTAACGGCTTAATTGAAGTTAGTATTTTCGGACTATTTATAGCAACCTGTGTAGAACAGTTGCTAGTTTCAATATATTCTGAGTTTGTACTTGAGGCTATAGTAACGGTTATAGTCAACATTGCCACTAATAGAAATGTAGGAAAGAATAATTTCGACATATCACCAACTAAAAATTTGTGTAAAATATAACATATGTTAATATATTATCTAGTGATTGCATATATTTTTTTATCTTAAGTGTATAATAAATCAGGTGAATTTATTAAAATATTAAAACAGAGGGTTTAATGTTGCTATCAGGACTATATGGAATCACTGATATTGACCATTCTATTAATGAAGATCAACTTTATTATAAAGTTTCACAAGCTTTACAAGCAGGAATGCGATTATTACAATATAGAGATAAAACCAATAATACCTTATTAAGATTAAAACGAGCTAAAAAACTTAGTGATATCTGCAACAAATATAAGGCATCATTTATAATAAATGATGACGTTAATCTTGCTGCAAAAGTAAATGCACATGGTGTGCATTTAGGGCAAACTGATGTTACAGTTAAATATGCTAAATCAGTACTAGGTGCAAAAGCTACAATAGGTATTAGCTGTAGTAATTCAATATTATTAGCTCAAAAAGCTGAGCTTGAAGGAGCTAGTTATATATCTTTTGGTAGATTTTTTACCTCAGCAACTAAACCAGATGCAACTGCAGTTGAGTTATCGATACTAAAGGGAATTAACAAAAAATTAAAAATACCGATATGTGTTATAGGTGGAATAAATCTCAGTAATATAAAAGATTTGTTGGGTTATAATATAGATATGATTGCGATATCTAAAGGAATATTTGCTGTAAACAATGTTTATAACACTACAAAAAAATTATTAGATACCATAGATACAGCTTGCAATTGAAGCTGAACTTACTCTACAGCTTATAAAAAATTTTAAAATTATACTTGACCTGAAAGCTAGGTAGATGTATATTAGTATCAATCGAAGGTAACGTCCCCTTCGTCTAGAGGCCTAGGACACCGCCCTTTCACGGCGGCAACAGGGGTTCGAATCCCCTAGGGGACGCCATTTTTACCTACCCTTATTGTAGCTAATTTTTGTGTAACTGAGTTAAGTTTTTATGATGTTAACAATTTAGTTATCTATTGTTTTATCAGTGCTAGCTTCACTTTTATATCCCAATAATACTTATAGCCATTCTTGTTTTAGCTTTTATAATTAATTTTCTTATCTTTTGCAATACAATAAGCATATTTTTAAAGCGTCTTGCATAATTGATTAAACATTCAGATTAAATATAAAAAAGTATAAAAAACTGATATATTTCAAACGAACAAAATTTTACAAAGCATTGAAAAATATAGGTCAATTATGATATTTTTCCATATATGTTATCACAATCTTACACTATTTATTGAGAAATCACTCTTTTAGGATGCAACTATTTATCAAATGTTTAGTGTTCTTTATAATAATAAAGTTATTATTGGCATAAAAAATTATTTTAATAGCTTGATAAACTCTTGTTCGCTAACTATTTTAGTATTAAAATTTTTAGCTGTTGCTAATTTTGATCCTGGCTTTTCTCCTACTAAAATAGCGGTAGTTTTTGCAGAAACCGAGCTAGTAACATCAGCACCTAATTGAGTTAATAGTTGTTTGCACTCTGTTCTTGATAACGTACTTAATTTGCCTGTTAATACCCATGTTTGACCAGATAAAATATTATTAGTTGTAGGTTTTGGTTCAGTTTGCCAACTAATGCCGCAATCTATCAATTCTGCTATAGTTTTTTGGTTGCTGTGAGAATGAAAAAACATAAGTATATTAGTTATTGTAACCTCGCCAATATCAGCAATAGTTTCTAGACTAGTTGCGTCTGTGTTAATCAGTGCTGTTAAGTCAGTAAAATTAGTTGCTAGTATGTGTGCAGTTTTTTCACCTACTTCACGAATTCCTAGCGCATAAATAAAACGGGCAAATGTCGTGTTTTTTGATTGTTCTAGAGCAGTTATTAAATTATTAGCAGATTTTTCCCCCATGCGTTCTAAATTTATTAAGTCTTTTGGCTTAAGATTATATAAATCAGCGTAGCTAGTTAGCATTTTGTTATCAACTAAAGTATTTATTAGGGTGTCACCAAAACCGTTGATATCCATAGCTTTGCGAGAAACAAAATGGGCAATTGATTGTTTAAGTTGTGCTAGGCAAGTAGCTGAGGCGGGGCAGCGGAAAATAACAGCGCTACTTTCACCTATTGCTTTATTTGTTATTTGTAAATAATTTGTAGTTAACTGTTGTATATGCTGTTTATTTTTAGGTTGTTGCAAATAGCTTATTATTTGTTTTTCGGTGCGACTATAGTTATTTAAATCAGTTACTGTCAGCTTAAGGATTGCAGTAATCGACTTGAATTTAGTTGCTATGCTGTGAGCTACAGATTTAGTAACTTTTGGAATAGCTAAGGAATAAATAAATCGAGTTAAACTAGTTGTTTGAGATGCTTTAATAGCATCGTAAATTTTAGTGGCAGTTTTTGCGGTAATACCCGCTTGTTGTAATTGTTCTAAAGTTAGTTTATATAAATCTATAGGATTAATTACTAGTTTAGCTGTAATTAATTTTTGTAGATGGGTCTTAGTTAGGTTGTTAATATTCATAGCATTTTTGCCAATAAAATGCTCTAAAATTTTTAGTGTTGAAGTATCTGCTGTTAACTTTGTTGTTGCAAATGCTAAACCACTAAATTGCTGTTCTAGATGTTCATTACATACTGGGCACCTAGTAGGCATAATAATTTTTTTAGCATTTTTAGGTCTTTTATTTACATCTACAGCTATAACTTTAGGAATTACATCTCCAGCACGAATGATTATAACTGTATCGTTAATATGTACTCCTAAACGATTAATTTCATCCCAATTATGCAAGCTAGCATTACTAACAGTTACAGAGCCAACGCTACCTTCTGCTTGTAAAATTACAGGATCTAATTTAGCTACTGGTGTTATAACTCCTGTACGTCCTACTTGGAACTCTACATTTTTTAATTTAGTTGCTACTTGTTGTGCTGGAAACTTTCTAGCAATTGCCCAAGCAACACTTGCAGAACGACTGCCAATTATTTGTTGCCATGATAATAGATTTACTTTAGCGACAACACCATCTATTTCATAATTCAGACTGCTTCTTTGACTTTGTATTTGTTGTTGATATTGTTCACAGGATGTTATTCCCATATGTTTTTCTATTAAATTATTTACTGGAATATTCCATTGTTTTAATTGTTGCAGAATTTCCCAATGTGATTTATATTGGGTTGGCATATCATTAGCAACAGCGCTATAACAATAAAAACTAAGTTTTCTATTTTTAGTAATTGTGGAGTCTAATTGTCTGATGCTACCGGAAGCAGCATTGCGAGGATTGGTAAATAATTTTTGTTGTTGTTTTTCAAGATCTAAGTTTAGTTGTTTAAATACAGTTTTTTTCATAAAAACTTCCCCCCTTACTTCTAATATTTCAGGAAAGTTATTACCTTGTAATTTTTTAGGTATACAACTTATTTGTAAGGCATTAGCGGTTATATTTTCTCCTGTGGTACCATCTCCTCTTGTTGCTGCTTGTATTAAGTTACCGTTTTTATATAATAAGCTAATAGCGATGCCATCTATTTTGGGTTCGTAAACGTATTCAATTTTTCCTAATATAGATTTAGTAGTTATGTTTTTTATTAATTTATTGCTTACTTGTTGTTCAAAAGCGAGCATGTCTCCGTTAGAAAAAGCATTTTGTAGCGATAGCATAGGTATTTTATGTGTTACTGCTGCAAAAGTTGTTGCCGGAGAATAACCTACTTTTTGTGTAGGAGAATCTATTGCTTTAAGCTCTGGGTATTTTGTTTCTAGTTGTTCTAATTGTAAGAATAATGAATCATACTGGTTATCTGATATTTCTGGTTCATTTAGAATAAAATAACAATAATTATGATGATTTATTTGTGCTTGTAATTCGAGCATTTGTTGCTTAATTTGTTGCTTTGACATGTGGTATTCCCTTGCATTACTATCTTCTATTTGAAGAGCTGTAACTATAATGATTGATTTGAAAATATAAATATATTAGATAATAAAAAATATCAAATGCAAATTATTTATTGATAAAAGTAATATCATTAATGTATAATGCCAATTTTATGGTGTTTCTAGCAAAAAAAATATAATAAATTTTATACGAGCTGTATATGCATTTTCAAGGTGTAATTGTATAATTCAAACTCATAACTAAAAAATTATTTTTGAATATAATTAAACATACCTTTTGCTTTAAGGTATATAAATATAAAATAGGAGTATATAATGCAATCTTATAGCATATCAAGGATTGTTAATCTAATCTTTGTTGTAGTAATACTTAGTCTTTTAGGCTGTTCTAATTCCGAAGATACTACTTTAGATAAATCCACAGAAAATCCTTTTACTAAGGCTAATAAGACTAATCAAGAGAAATTTACAGCTGTTAGTTCAGAAACTTCAATGGAGTTTTACCCCTGCAGTAATTCTAGTGTTCAAAGTATGCAAGAACAAACATGGTGTGAAGCTAAAAAAATGTTCCAACAATCTTCAGATGCAAATTCTACATCATTTGATAGCTATGTTTTTGGCTATAGGCTAGGTATAAACCAGGCTAGGCTTGCTAGAGATAGAAAGTTTGCTATAGATACAGAATTAAATAAAAATATTAATTTAGAAGTAGCAGAAAATGGTTTTAATGCTGGCTACGATACTGTAGCTGAGGCGATGGGAGTTGTTGAATATACAGCTAATGAATCATTAGAAGAAGAGCAAAACTATCAAACTTTATGGAATGAAGCAGCAGATTTTTATCAGTCATCCGGATTTAGCACTTCTAATCCTTTTATTAAGCAAAGCTATATAAGTGGTTTTATGGCTGGTTCTAAAATAGCTGTATCACAAGATGCAAGCATGGCAAGTATAATGGATCCTGAGGCACCTCAAGATGTAGCTTCTGGTCCGTTATTTTCTAACCCTACAAACATTAATACACAAGCTGTAAAAGCATTTGAGCAAGGGGTTAACACCGGCCATCAAGCTATGTTAGACCAAATACGTCAATCATTAGAAAAATTCACTAAACAAATGTTTGAAAATTTTGGCGATGGTCAAAATGGTGATGATGGCCAAGACGCTAATTTAGGTGATATGAATGAAATACTCGAACAGCTTAAACAGCTTGACCAACAAGGTAGCAATAACTCGAATAGTTAATGTACTATAACTTAAAATAATAACGATATGCACAGTCAAATAAACGAAATATTACCTTGTTTTATACAAGTTAAAGAAGAATTATCTTCTGTAGGAGTTAAGTTTTTAGCTCATAACCTTAAAGTAATAAAAAGTGATACTAATTTAGACTTATCTTGCTCTATCTGTTTTGAATATTTTACTGATAATTCTAAGGTATCTAAATTAAAATGTCGTCATGTTTATCATAGCGATTGTCTTGATCAGTTGCTAATCAGAGGTAAAAATAAAAGATGTCCCATATGTAGAGCAGGTATCAAAATTATAAGTAAGCAAGATAGCCCGATGTCTTTAATTAATAATTTGACGTTAAAGTGCATTGAAGATCGGTGCTTTTATTTTTCTAGTTTAAACAGGATGTACGATTTTTACCTAATGACAAGTGAAATTACAGACTGTTTTTCCGAGTTATTTAAGAATAGCAAATATGTAAAGTTAAATAAGCTTTCTATAATAAAAAAGGCATATGCTATTTTCAATAAAGGTGGTTCTAAGTTATCTGTACCTCATATAAAAAAACCTGAAGATGATACTCAACAAGCTATTTTGTGTCCATACCCTGAAAAGCTATTTAAAGGTTCTTCATTAGAAACTTTTTTTGATTTACATAGCTCATTTTTATGTTCGTATATAATTAATAATTTAGTATATTATCTACCTAATATATCTATACTTAAAACAGGTGTTGATTTAGACAGAAAATCTATTTCTATTAAGCTATTACATAATGAAACAAAATCATTCGAAGTTGCTTATCTTTGGAGTATGTTATCTGAGCGTTGTAAAACGGCTATGTTTTTAATGCATAGTATATCTAAAAGAATTATGAATGATGTTATAATGATAAAATTAATTATAAAATATAGCTTTTTAACAGATTCAAATAGCGATTTAAAGATACTATATGCTAACAATAATGGTGTTTTATCTTTCGATTATTTAAACCGTGAAGGTACCATAGATATCTATATGTCTGATTTCGTTGATTATAATACCTTGGAAATAAATTACTCTAGATTTAAAAGTATGTTATATTTGCAAGGCATAGACATAGATGCAGAAGTTGCTTACTAAAGAGACAATATGTAATTCCTGTATGCATTTTAATAATAGCTAACTATACACCCCCGACCCTAAGGTGTATATTGTTCTAAGACTACACCGCTTTCTTCGCAAAATTGTTTGAGTTCGTCTTGCTTTAAGGTTTTTT
>CAKNAD010000108.1 GCA_929200515.1 Candidatus Gorgonimonas leptogorgiae
CTTACTATACACCTAGCATATGAAAACTCGCATTTCTAACTGCCACGTGTATATTAAGGCTTCCACTCTAATATTAAAAAAGTAACATCGTCGTTAAAAGGTTTGTTACCATGCCAAGACATAATTTCTTGTTCTATTTTATTTTTTAGCTGATGTATATCTAGTTTTCCGGTGTTAGCTAGTAAATTGATTAATCTATCGTTGCCAAAATGATCTTGAATATTATTAGCTTTGTTGCAATCTGGTAAGCCATCGGAATAAATAAATAGTTTATCTTTAGGTTGTAGCATTAAGGTTGTATTTTCATATTCAGCTTTTACCGAAATACCAATCGGAATACCATCACCTGAAATAATTTTAGTATTATTTTGCTGATGAGAAATAGCAATAGGGTGCGGATGCCCAGCATGCGATAAACACAGCATGCCAGTTTTAGTATTAATAAAACCATAAACCATAGTAAAATATAGCATATCAACAGTAGTTGATTGAAACCGAGTATTTAAAATTTTTAATACTTCGTTAGGAGGCTTAGGAGTAGAAAATGGTGGTTGCTCATGTTGATCCATTAATAAGTCGGTATTGCTTTGAAATCCAGACAACACATTATTTAAGGTTACCGAAAATAACGACGACGGTATACCATGGCCAGAAACATCAAGCTGATAAAAACAAATAAAATCATCATTTAATACATGGTAACCAAGCATATCGCCACCTAAATACATACTAGGTTTAAAAAACCAAGTTAATTCAACATTATGTAGTTTTGCTGGTTTTGATATCATTTGTAATTGGGTGTTTGCCGCTGCTTTTAAATCAGATTCTATTATATGTATTTTTTTTTCTAAGCGTTTTTTTAATGAAATAATTCTATCAGCAGCATGAATTCTAGCTTTTAGTTCGTCAAAATTTATTGGTTTATATAAAAAATCATC
Source organism: Candidatus Gorgonimonas leptogorgiae (assembly GCA_929200515.1). Taxonomy (GTDB): domain Bacteria; phylum Pseudomonadota; class Gammaproteobacteria; order Pseudomonadales; family Endozoicomonadaceae; genus CAKMZJ01. The sequence goes on from CAKNAD010000108.1 coordinate 939, forward strand.
AGCGCCATGGTTCATTCCTTCTACTATAGCTTGTTGATCGGTTCTGCCAGATAAAATAATAAAATAAATATATCTTCCAGAAATTTGATTGCGTATATAATCGCATAATTCAATGCCATCTATTTTAGGCATCATCCAATCACTAAGAATAATTCTAATTTTATTATTAGTTTTAATTAATTCTACAGCCTCAGCGCCATCATTGGCTTCAATAACATTATAGCCCTGATTGCGTAACGATGTGGCTATAACTAGGCGTTGATCGTCGGCATCTTCAGCAAGTAATATATCCATAATAAGCCTGTTATCTAATTAGATTATCAAGTTAAATTATCGTTAACTTGTTCGCTTAGCTAAAAATGTTTTTACAATAAAAGTCTATTGTTGTTTGTATTGCTAGTGTCTATTGTGTATGTTAATTAATATTAGCAAATAATATTTATATGGATATTTATCACAATGATGCTACGACGCAACTATTATTTAGCTGTATTGTTATTACTGTTACCAATTATTGCAAATTCTACTCATTTAGACTTAACCAAAGAAGATGCTGGTATCACTATAGAGAATAAAAAAATTACTAGTACTATAGCTAAGTTAAGGCATGGAGCAGATGCATTTGATAAATGCTCTTTTAAAGAAGGCGAAACAGTATATACCATTGATCATGCTGATAATCCGGCAATATTAACTATCAAAGGAACAGAAGCATTTGAAGTTAATGTTAACACCACTTTGATATCTACTAATACCGAAGATAGAACACCAACGCAGTATCATGTAATTTTAGTAACTAATAAAACAGAAGAAAGTAACAGTGATGATTCTAATTCTTCAACACAATCAGATTCTGTACCAGCGAATAATACTATAAGTAATATAGAATTAACAGAATCACAGACTATACCTGAAAATAAGATTAAGATTAACTTAGGAGAAAAGGCTGAGTTATATGGAGCCATTAAGGAGGCATCTAGTATTCCAGTAATTCAAATTGAACAAGCTGATGCAGGTATAACTAATAATGGTTTAATCGAGGGCAAAGGTGATAAACAACAAATTGCTATTGCTATTAGCCAAGAAACTACTGATGTTATTAATATAACAAACAACGGAAGAATCATTGGTGATATTATTGAAGATAAACCAAAAGATCAGGAATTAATAACACAGATTATAAATAAAAAAGACATAACATCTGGTTTAATCCGAGTAAAAAAAATAACAAATAATGAAAATGCAGAATTAAATATTGAAATATTACAGACAGCAGAATTAGAGAAAAGTGGTGAAATCAAGGAAGACAACGGAACAATCGTAGAAAATAGCGGAACTTGTAATATAAAAAGTATTGATTTTTCTAAAAATAATTTAAAAATAACTAACAAAGACAATGGCTATATAAATATTACAGATAGAATTAGAAAGCAGTCATCTAAGCATTCGGTAGATATAACTAATAATGCAGGTGCTACTACAAGAATTTTTGAAGGTTCTACAGTAAAGGATTTAACCAATAGCGGTACACTACAATTAGTTTTATATCAGGCAAAACAACGCAATGCAATTTTATTAGATGTAACAGGTAAATATGCTAATTCTGGAACTATAGAAATAGATGCAACAGCAGGTGGTTTAAAAGTTCCAGGATTGTTAACAGATGTGCCAGTATTGAAAATAACAAAGGGAGCACAAGAAGCACAAGAAGCACAAGATACTGAAAATGTAAATCTAAAGAATACTAGCATAAAATCTATCAATGATTTAATTGAAATTAGTAATGTTGATACTCATCCTAATGATACCACATTATTACTCTGCGATATAAGAGTTAAGCCAGTATCTGAAGTTTATACTAAATTAGAAGATGGTTTTTCTGCAGTTGACGCCACCTTAGCAGATACCTTAATACTACCAAATGCTTCTACTGAAAAATTGGTAACGGTGTTAGAACCTAAATATGGCAAGATATTGGATCATAATAATTTAACAGACCCCATAGCACTTAAAAAATATCTTACCGAAGTGCGTCCTGATGATATCAACAGTATTGCCTTTTCATTACAACATGCAGACTCTCTTACTTTATCTCGAGTTAAGCAACGGCTAGAGCATCAAAGAAAAAAACGTCGTAAAGTTATTTATTGGAATAAAAAGCGTAAATATAATTTTTGGATAGAAGCTGCTTATAACCAATATAAGGGTGAAGAAGATAATTTAAGGTCAACTTTAGCATCATCAGCCAAACTTAGAGGTATAGTTATTGGGGTAGACTCTAAAATATTTAACGACAGAGCTTCTATAGGTATGTTAACTAGTTATACTAAAACTAATTTATCTTATACTAGAACTCAGCAACTAAGTGGTCATAGTTATGCTACGGGGTTATATGGTTCTTACTTATGGAGTAGACTGTACCTAGATGCTATGATTATTGCTTCTAAAGCAAAACATGGCAACAGCAGAATGGAAAAAGAAGCAACGCTTTTTGGTACATTAGCGTCTAAAAATCTAGCGGCTAATTTAATATTAGGTGCAAATTTGAATATTCAGAAATTTGATATCGATCCTAAAATAGGTATTCAGCTTGATTATATTAATTTAGGGGCATACAAATTAGAAAATACCGATGCTTCGATAATCGAAACCCATACTAAAGCCAACTTTATGCGTATAGATGGTATTTTGGGGGTTAAGCTAAGCAAACGCTTTGATTACAAGCGAGCTAAAATATACCCAAGTTTAGGAATTACTGGAATATTTGAATTAAAAAATCCTGAGGTTGCACACACCGCTATACTTGCAGAATATAAGTACGATACGCTAGCTAAGCTAGGAATGAAAAGATATATCGAGCTTGAAGCTGGGGTTTATTTAAACTACCATAATTTTATTTTTGAAGTTAACTATAGTCATTCGACCGCAATTGGGTATAAATCTGATCAATTACAAGTGGGAGTAAGGTTTAATATGTAGTAGCTCAAACCTAACCTGACAGTAACCTTAAAAATTAGAAGTCTGTAAGATTATATTTGAGCTATTTATTTTTTCATAAATAATTTAAAATATCATAATAACCTTTTTCTAATGCTATATTCAAAGCTTTATTGTTTTTTTTGTTAATTATTTTAATATCAGCCCCCTGTTCAATTAGGAGCTCTGCTACATCTTTACGATTTGATTGTAGTGCTATCATTAGAGCAGTATTGCCGTCTTGATCTTGTGCATCGATAGTATCAGTACCCTGTTCTATACAGAATTTTACATATTCTAAATTTGCATGAGTTTTAATAGCTATCATTAAAGCGGTATCGTTTTGAGGAAGTGGATTTATCTGGCTTAAAATAATATTGTCTGTGGTTGTTTTTTGTGCTAGTAGAGCATTAGCACGATCAAGACGAGTAGTCTTTCCTGTATCAACTAATATTTTTATGATCTCGTCAAAATCTTTTTTTGTAGCTATAATTAAAGGAGTCTCTTTATAAGTATTTTCTAACTTAATATTAGCATTGTGCTCAATTAATAATTTAGCAGTATCTAATTGGTTATAAGATAAAGCTAGCATTAGTGCTGAATTTTTTTGTGAATCTACTAAATTAATATCTGCACCATGTTCAATTAAACTTTTAGCGATATCGGGGAAATTATAAGTTATAGCTAGCATTAGCACTGATTTACTATTAGAGTTTACTAAATCAATATTTGCATTATGTGCAATTAAACTATTAGCAATATCTAGTCGGTCATGAAGTACAGCTAACATTAAAGCAGAGTTGCCTTTAACGTTTACTCTCTCAATATCAGCATTACAATTAATTAATTTGTTTACAAAAGCCTCATTGCCTTCAATCACAGCTTCCATTAAAACAGTATAATCATTAAAATAGCAGACAGCGTTAATATCAACACCATTTTTCACTAGTATATCTACTACTTCTATATTGTTACTAAATAACGCATGTCTCAATAAAGATTGACCATATTGAGCGGCATCTATATCTTTAAGTAAATTTTCTACTTTGGCGTTATCATGATAAAGCATTGCTTCGCTTATCTTGCTTTTGACAGATGAAAGAAAAAGATCTTCAGTATCACCACGTTTAAGCTGAGTGATATTTTGTGCTTCAACTAGCATTTTGCTGATCTCTTTATAGCCTTTTGCTTTCGCTATACTTAAAGCGGTAACTTCATCCTTGTTTTCTAGCTCAACATTAGCATTGCTTTCAATTAATAGCTTGGCAATATCTGTTTGACCAAAAGTTAAAGCTGTAATTAAAGCCGAATTTTTTTCTATATTTACAAGATTAACATCTGCATCATGTGCAATTAAATTTTTAACAATATCTGGTCGGCGACAAGCTGTAGCTAACATCAAAGCTGATCTGCCTTGATAGTCTACGATATCAAGATCAGCGCCACAAGTAATTAATTTGTTTGCAAACTCATATCTATATCTATAGATAGCTTCCATTAAAATACTATTACCATCAACGTAACAGGTATTAATATCAATACCAGCTTTAACTAGTTGATCTACTACCTCTATATTATTATGAGATAACGCACACATTAATAAAGTTTCACCGTTTTTAACTGTATTGACATCGATACATTTAAGTAAACTTTCTACTTTACTGTTATCCTTGTTAGCAATTGCTTTAAACAGCATATTCTTTTTAATATAGGTTCTAAAAAAATGTATGATATCATTTATAAGCTTTAAAATAAAAGGTCTTGATTTTTTAGCAATGTTATGTTTTTTATGCTCTTGCAACAAAGAAGATAAATTATTATTAGCAGTTGTTAAAAATTTAATTAATTTATCTTTAGAGTTATAATCACGTTTGATAATGTCACAATACTCAATAACATCATTGATAAAATCATTAACAAAAAAGTATTTTTGCTTATCATATTCCACAGTAGTTGTGATTAATTGGTCGGTTACCCAAGATAAATCAGCAACATTAAAAGCCTGATTCCGAGATTCTTTGATAATATTATCTGTTGTTGCAATTAACTTAGTTATAAGCTCATAAGATGTCTGTAATTCTACTCTTGTAAAGTTAATTGCGTTTATTTTGCGTGATGCTATATCGGTATTGATAAGCTGAAATTCATTTCGATTATTATATCTTGATCTGATAATATAAGGCTGTGTTGTTTCTGTGCGGTTATTTTTTTGTTGCGAAGAAATATTTGAGGAATTATAAACCCTTGAGCTTTTGTTATTTATAATTCTGAAGGTTTGAAAACCCATATTAAATTCCTTTTACTGTATTAGTATCAAATAGTTCTTTTTGTATTTATTATATTCAAATATAGCACTTCCCACTAGTGTTTGCACATTAAGCGGGTCGTACTATTTATTTTTAACAGTTAATCGTAATACTCTTCATGTGATGTTGGTAGAGTCTTTGATATCAACCTTGCTCTTTCGTCAACTGATATTGATGATTGTGGTACTCTTAATTGTGGCTTCATTAAATCTATTACTTGACCTGCAGTTAATTCATTAATGTAAGTTGCTATATCTGCTCTTAAGGCTGTTATAAACTCAGGAGTAATATCTTTTGCTTCTCGATGACCAGCTCTAACTGAAATTTCTAGTATTTCTATGAAGTCATCTAGTAATTTTTTAACATTTTCCTTTGCATTGTTATCTTTAGTTTGTTCATCAATATTAGTTCTCTTTAATGATATAAGATTTGTAAAAGGGTTTAGCTTAATGGGTATGGAGCTATTTTTTAAATAATTATTTATTATATCTTTTAAATTATAGAGTTCTGCTGAATCCTTATTAAGATTCTTAATATTATCCAACTTCATATCTTGCATCATATTAGCAATAAAGGCATGGCATTTATCTTTATTTGTATTTAAATGCGCTGATATAGTATATAATGAACTAGTTAAAAGAGTTGTAGCCGCTAAGGCTAAAGCTGCTAACGATATTGCAAATATTAATAGAGCAGGTTGCGTTAATGTAATAAATAAGATAATTGCTACACCAGCAAGAATACTAGCAACAGAAAAAAACTTTGCTATTCCTTCAGGTATTATTCTGCTTTTAATACCCTTGTTTTTGCTTGATATAACATCATTGCAAATACCTTTTATTTGTTGTAGAGCTTCATTTTGTTTATCATTTTCATCAACTGTAAGGTGCTCATTGATATCCATAGCCGTTGTTATCATTGATGGTATACTTGGTGCTTGATCCTTGTTCGAAGCAATAACAGAAGTCATTTCAGAGCTAGTGCTAGTCTCATTAAATTGTTCAGCATTACTAGGAATCGTGCGGGTGTCTGTGGCACCACTAGAGCCTTCTGTTTGTTTTGTAGCAATGTTATCAGCGCTTGTAGATTTAGCAACTTCAGTTTTTGTAATTGCAGAATCTTCAACTTTTGTAAGTTGAGAATCGTTAGCATCTTGATTAGCCACTGTAGGAGTAGCTTTAATGCTAAAGCTAGCGAATGGTTTGTTAGCCTCTAACGGCTCTCGGAATTGATCTGCATCAGTTAGGTTACGGGTACTCTCACTCTTCTCTCTACGTACAGTTTTTCCAAAAATTTGGTTACTGGTTTTGTTGAGTGCTGTTTCACATGACTGCGATCTTTTTAATGGTGATCCTGCCTCTATTCCTGTTGGTACATTTTGCATTGTGTAAACTCCTTTTTACAAACAATTAAACTATCTATTCTATAATTGGGCTATTGTACCATGTTTTTGTGTGTTTGACTAGCTATTAAATAAAAAAATTAATTTTGTCTAGAATATTCTAGTTTTATATACCTGATAGCTAGAAATACTGCTTTGATTCGATGCCTAAGCTTCTATTTGGCTCGATCTGGGGCGAGAGTTAAAATATGCGTCTGATGCGATACTAGAGATATTTTTACTGCCTTACCTTGAATTCATATTTGTTTAGTAGCATTTAGCCAATTTATACACCTTACCTTCTACTTGAAGATTACGGGTTTTCAACAAGTAGAAGATAGTTGGTATAAAAAATACATCCTATTAGTTAATTTTTATAAGAAACTGTGTTAGTCTCAAGACCAACTCCATGTATCTTATATCCAAATGGAATAGTACCTGAAAATTTTGTAACGTTCCGAGAATCCGAGTTGTTCGAATTAACTGCTAAAGATACAGCGTAACCAATGGTTGTACCAATGCCTCCAACTACCAATAGAGTAAAAAAAGTTTTTACCGCAACATTAACTAATCTGTCTTTCCATGCCCTTGATAATGATACAGTGCTAGATTCTTTATCTTCTCTTTTTTGTCTGGTATTATCTATTTCATCATTCTGTTCTATGCTTATTTGAGTAAGAGGATATGCCTCTGCTCTTGATGTTATCATAATAAAAAATCCTTTTAAATAATATTTAAGTTAGTAAACAAATTTTAAGTAACACTTAATAAAATTATGTGACGAGATACTATCACACATTGAATTAACATACAAACACGTGGCAGTTATGGCGATAACCGAGAGATATTCCAGTTATTGCTCTCAAATAGGTATAAAAATCGATCATGCAATCTGCTACTACAGCCTTGCCAAAACTCTATTCTAGTGGGGGTTACACAGTAGCCACCCCAAAAATCTGGTCTGGGAATATCTTTATCCTGAAATTTGCTCTCAAAATAGTTAAATTTGTCTTCTAGATATTTTCTGTCGGTAATAATGCTGCTTTGATCCGATGCCCAAGCACCTATTTGGCTAGATCTGGGGCGAGATTTAAAATATGAGTCTGATACTACACTAGGTATTTTTACTGCTTTACCTTGAATGCATATTTGCTTGGTAGCATTTAGCCAATTAAAGGCAATAGCAACATTTGGATTAGAAGTTATATCTTTAGCCTTATTGCTATTGTAGTTGGTATAAAAAATAAATCCTGTTTTAGTTACTTCTTTTAATAAAACCGTGCGTACCGCAGGAATATTATCAGCAGAGACAGTAGCTAAACTCATAGCATTTGGTTCTATGATGCTATCTTTTATAGCTTCAAACCACTTATTAAATTCATCTAGCGGATCTTTTGCCATTGTTTCTATAGATAAAGGCGTAGATTTATAATCTTGTCTTAAATGCTGAATATTCATAGATAGCGTATCCTAAAAACTTTAGCTTAGATTATACTGA
>CAKNAD010000109.1 GCA_929200515.1 Candidatus Gorgonimonas leptogorgiae
TTGCATTCCTGCAGTATTTTGCCTCGAATTAAACCATTTTACTTAGCCCTGAAACTTAGCATTTTCATCTGCCACGTGTATAGTTATAGAAGCCATTATTTAAGACTGTAGCTCTTACCCGTCGCTGTCTGTAATTGTAGTTTCATCTTTCTTACGATCAACTAATTCTACATATGCCATAGGAGATTTATCTCCTGGGCGTAACCCACATTTTAAAATGCGTAAATATCCGCCAGGTCTGTTATGGCATCTAACACCAACATCAGAAAATAGTTTACCTACCGCACTTTTGTTTCGCACTCTATTAAAAACCAATCTTCTATTAGCAACAGAATCTTTCTTCGCAATAGTTATAATTGGTTCTGCAAAAACACGTAATTCTTTTGCCTTTGCTAAAGTAGTTTTTATGACTTCGTGCTCAATTAATGAAGTCGTAAGATTTCTAAAAAGTGCGGCACGATGTGCACTATTCCTATTTAACTTGCGGCCACTCTTACGATGACGCATAGTACTTATATCCTCTTTAATAATGGCCTAAAATAAAAATGATTATTAAGTGAAAATACCACTTAATAAACAAATTTTTATTAGCTATCTACTTTATTAGGTAGCCAATTATCTATGGTCATTTCCAAAGATAACCCTTTAGACTTTAAAATTGTTTTAATTTCAGTTAATGATTTTTTACCTAAATTAGGTGTTTTTAAGAGATCTACTTCAGTTCTTTGTACTAAATCACCTATTAAATAAATACTCTCTGCCTTTAAACAATTGGCACTACGTACTGTCAATTCTAAATCATCGACAGGTCTTAGAAGTATAGGTTCTATATGAACATCTTCATCTTCAGTTTCTTTGTCTGTCGTATTATCATTTAGCTCAACAAAAACAGCTAACTGTTGTTGCAAGATAGTAGAAGCTCTTCTTATTGCGTCATCCGCAGAAAGCGTACCATTAGTTTCTAAATCAATGATAAGTTTATCTAAATTGATTCTTTGCTCTACCCTGGCACTTTCTACACTATAAGAAACTTTAACAACAGGACTATATGTAGCATCAAGCTGTAAAACGCCTAAGGGCTTTGTTTCTTCGTTATCTTGAAATCTTACGGAGGCGGGCTCATAGCCCCTTCCTTTGCAAATTTTCAAAGACATAGATAAAGAACCGCCTTCTCCTAACGTAGCAATGACATGATCAGGATTAATTACCGATGCTCCGGGAATTAGCTCTATATCAGCTGCTGTGACTACGCCTTTACCCTTTTTACTAAGAGATAAAGTAGCCTCATTGCTATCTTCTAGAGAAATAGCTACGCCTTTTAAGTTAAGCATTATTTCAACTACATCTTCTTGTACGCCTTCGATTACGCTATATTCATGTTCAACGTTATCGATCATTACTTCTGTTATTGCACAACCAGGCATTGAAGATAGCAAAATTCGTCTTAATGCATTTCCAATTGTATGTCCAAAACCTCTTTCAAGAGGCTCTAAAGTCACTTTAGCTCTTTGTGGGCTAATCTCCTCTACTTCTATATTTCGAGGAGTTAAAAACTCATATGCTGAATTTTGCATGGATTTATCACCCTAATCTAACTATAACTACCTATCATTACTTAGAGTAAAGCTCAACAATTAAATTTTCATTAATTTCTGCTGGTAAGTCATCCCTATCAGGTAATGATTTGAAGAGACCTTCTTTTTTATTTGTATCTACTTCTACCCAGCTGATAACTTTACCTTGTGAAGCTATTTCTAAAGCAGCTTTAATTCGTAGTTGACCTTTCGACTTCTCGGATATTGCTACTGTATCGCCAGCTGCAACTTGATAAGAAGGAATGTTAACTACTACATTATTAACTACTATTGCTTTATGAGACACAAGTTGTCTTGCTTCAGCTCTAGTTGATGCAAACCCCATTCTGTATACTACATTATCTAGTCTTGACTCAAGCAATAATAATAAATTAGTACCAGTAGCACCTTTTATACGATCAGCTTTTTTGTAATAATTACGAAACTGCTTTTCTAGCACTCCATAAATTCTACGTACTTTTTGCTTTTCTCGTAGCTGGACACCATAATCAGAAAGCCTTCCTTTCCTTTGCCCATGCACACCAGGTGCTGTATCAAGTTTACATTTAGATTCTAGTGATCTAACGCCACTCTTTAAAAACAGATCCGTTTCTTCGCGGCGTGCTAATTTACACTTAGGACCAGTATATTTTGCCATTTATTGGAACTCCTGCGCTTACACACGTCTCTTTTTAGGTGGTCTACATCCATTATGTGGTATTGGGGTTTTATCTAGTATATTCCCTATTTTATAACCACAAGAGTTAAGCGCTCTAATGGCAGACTCACGTCCTGGACCTGGCCCTTTTACTAAAACATCTAAGTTCTTCAGACCGTACTCAGCGGCTGCTTTGCCAGCACGTTCTGCTGCAACCTGGGCAGCAAATGGTGTGCTCTTACGAGACCCTCGGAAACCTGAGCCTCCAGATGTAGCCCAAGACAAAGCGTTACCCTGGCGATCGGTAATTGTCACGATAGTGTTATTAAATGAAGCATGTATATGTGCTATACCATCAACAACATGCTTTTTTGACTTTTTTCGTGAACGAGTACTACCCGGCTTAGCCATATCAGAAAAAATCCTATTAGTTAGTTAACTAAATAAATTTAGTTAAGTTTTACTTACGTATAGGCTTACGAGGTCCTTTACGAGTTCGAGCATTCGTTTTCGAACGCTGCCCTCTCACAGGTAAGCCTTTCCTATGTCTAATTCCACGATAACAGCCTAAGTCCATCAATCTTTTGATGCTCATGCTGTTTTCACGTCGTAAATCTCCCTCTATATTGAGGTTAGCTACTACACTTCTAAGAGATTCTAGTTCTTCGCTACTCAGATTTACAATTTTTTTTGTGCTTTCTACTCCTGCATCAAGACATGCTTTCTGTGCTGTAGTTTTGCCAATACCAAAAATATAGGTCAAAGCAATAACTGCATGCTTACTGTCAGGAATATTGACTCCACCAATACGAGCCATCAATTATCTCCACTATAGTACAAAACATTTAACCTGCTTCTAAACATTATACTTGTTAACAATATAGAAGCGGACACCACGCAAAATAAAACCTTAGCTTAATTTTAAAATTAAAGTCGCAATGGTGGTTCTTGCTATTAAAATAACAAGCTACTAATTTTTGCATCTTTATTTATAAATTAAATTTACTTTAATTACCTATCAAGCGATGCAAATTAAAAGATTATACATACATAAACAAAATAAATCAAACAATATTAGCATTATTTTATAAATTCATGTTATAAATCGTTAGTTATTGTATTTGCTATCTTTAAAACTAGAGGAAATAACTTCTATTAGAGAAAGCTTAATCAAAGTAAAAATAGGCTTTATAGTAAAACAACACGTATAATGTAAGGCGTGGGGTTGATTTTAAAAACCTTAACGGAATGTTAAAGCAATAAGATATAGCACTAAAAGCTGTATTGGGCTTTATGATGCTGTTGTAAATGGCGGACCGGACGGGATTCGAACCCGCGACCTCCGGCGTGACAGGCCGGCATTCTAACCAGCTGAACTACCGGTCCGAGATACTTTGTCGCAAATAACAAGTGGTGGGTGATGACGGGATCGAACCGCCGACATTCTGCGTGTAAAGCAGACGCTCTCCCAGCTGAGCTAATCACCCAATGAGTGCTATAATACTATATTCGTTATTGATGTCAATATTTTTTTAGTATTTAATTTAAATAATTAAAAAAACTCTGAAGGCAGTATTCAAAATATCCTGCTAAAACAATAGAATGTTTATCTAGTTGTAATATAAAAATAGCAGATAAAAATATTATATTTTAGGGTTTACTTCGTGGTAAAGCACCCTAGGAATACACTTGCATTTCTGGGGCTTTAATGAATAGGTAGATCTTTTTAATAATATCCTAAATCAAGACATCTAATTTTCAACTAGGTCTGGGATAAAATCTTTAAGAGCAGACATCACAGTAGCTTTAAGATCAGCTTCCTGAATTTCTTCTAGATTTGCGTTTATATCAGTTGAAGATTTTTGTAGGCCTGCCGTGATTTTGTTAACAGATACCTCAACAATTGTTTTTATTTCTAACTCTATGCCAGAAGCATCTGGTGTGTTTCTCATATTTAAGCAGGCATTAGCTATATTTGTTAATGCAGCCTTGAAATCATCCTGGTTGTCGTTACAAGATTTAAAGAAAGATAATTTTATTTTATCTTGAATGTCTTCATCTACTGTAAAGTTGTTAAAAATATTATCAGTTAATAAACATAATAGATTTCGAACAGCGAATTCCAGTTTTATTTTTGCGTCTAGTTTTTTTTGCTTAAATTCATTAATTTTTTTGATTTGTATTCTCTTATTTTCTTTATCTGTAGAGGTATTCAAGTAACAATTAGCATTTGCTATTTTTTTTGTCTCGTTTAATAAATTTGTCTGTTTGTATAAATTTTCTACTTCTTTGTCGACTCTATCTATTAGCTTTGCTGTCTCGTCTGTTATGTTTTTTATTTCTTGTTCAGTTAGACTAGCATTTGATAATAATACCTTAAGATATTTATTTTGTTCTGATAATTTTTTTATAAAATTAAGCATTGTATTAACTAATAAATTAGTTCTTAAGCAAGATGAATGATGCGAGTTATTTTGATGTTCTAATTCTGTAAAACCAACAGCAATAAGACCAAAACATATTGCTACCACCACAAAAATTACTGCTACTACTAAGGAATACATCATAGCTGTTGAACATATTGCAGGTATAAAAGCTAAAATAGTAGCAAGTGACGCTATGACTGCTACAATCCTAGTACCAGTGTTACATATACTAAGTGATTTTGTTAATACAGAGCTCTTATGTACTTTTACTATTTCTGCTGTTGAAGTTTTACATAGCATGCACTTTGCATCAGCGATAGCTAGCTGTCGCTCTTCCATTTTCTTTTCATGTGTATTGTCTATTATTTGATCATCCTTTAATACACTATTACTGATGATATATACATCACCCTCCCTAGTGGTTACTTGTAAAGCATCAGATGACTGATTTTGAGTGTAAGGGTGTTGAGAGCAATTAGTATCCATAGGGAATTTATATAGGCTAGTAGTATTTTGTGTACCTTCCATATTAGCTTTACTCCTTTTGTAAATTGTCACAAATCAATAAATATATAAAACTAGCTAATATTATATATCTAGCCCATGTTATTATTGCTCTGTATAATAGCATCCATTTTAACATAAATTGTGTTATTTTACAATAATATAATTCAGAGATTAACAAATCTTTTTACTTAGCCCTGAAACCTAGAATTTTTATCTGTTAGGTGTATAGATCAGCAAAGGTGTTATTAGCAGCATCCTTGACAGCAGTTTTGATATCTGAAGCTATACTAGAAAAACCCTTATTTATATTTAAGCATTTATTAACTATATTTACGAATGTCGCTGTGCAATCATCAGGATTATGTTTAAAAGCTTCTAATAAAGATGACTTTATTTTTTCTTGAGTTGTGTTATCGGTTGCAAAACTCTTACAAATATTATTAATTAATGAACATAATAGCTCTTTTGTAGCAAGATAAAATTTATCTTGTATCACTATTTTTTGTTGTTCAGCCTCAATAAGATTATCTTGAATTAGTTTATTTTCTATTTCTAGATTTGTATTATCTGTTATCTCAGCAGTTTCAGATTTATTATTTAGATTGCTAATATTAATTAATTGGGTGCATAACTCTTTATATTGTTTTATTAGTGCATATTGTTGCTCTGTTATATTATCTGCTATGTTTTTTATATCTTGGTCATTCATTCCAGTGGATAATAACGTTTTAAGCTCTTCATCTTGTTCTGCTACATTTTTTATAAGGTTAAGCATTGGGTTTATTAATAAATTAGCTCTTAAGTAAGATAAATAATGCGAGTTATTTAGATACTCTGATCCTATAAAGCTAGCGGTTGCAAGACCAAAAAATAGTGATACTGCTGCTAAACTTCCTGCTATTGTTAGAGAGAGCATTACAAAGGTTGAAAGTATAGCGGGTATAAGAGCTACGATAGCAGCAACTAAACAAGTAGTTGTTACACTCATAGCAGTGATTTTTAAGATCGCAAATACTTTTTTTGATGTAGAGTCGCCATCATGTACTTTTATTATTTCTGCTGTTGAAGTTTTACATAGTATGCAGTTTGCATTAGCTACCCTTCTTTCTCCTACTTGCTTAATATCTGTATTATCTGTTGCTTGATCACCCTTTAGTTCAGGCTCACTAGTATATAAGCTAACTTCCTTAGGATCCACTTGTAAAATATCAGAATTAGATGACTGGTTTTTAGTAGCGGGATGCTGAGAGCAATCAGTTATCGGGTAAAGTTTATATGATTTAGAGAAATTTTGTATGCCTTCCATATTAATTTGATGCCTTTTATAAGTTATTACATACAGGTAGAAGATAAAAATTCTAAAAAGTAGTCTAATTCAAAGCGGTTTAACAATGAATCAAGTCATTTTTAGCGCCATTAGAAGTTAACCTCTACTAAGCTTTTCTTAATTATCATTTATGGATGTAAATATTCTGTAGTATTTAAAGTCTTACTAAGCTCAGCAACGCTGTTATCAATAGCCTCTTCAACAACACTTTTTATATCTGAAGCTATTTTAGAAGAATTACTTTCTATATTTAAACATGTATAAACTATGCTTGTTAATATAGCTTTAAAATCATACTGGCTATTGTCACGAGGTTTTAAGCAAGATAATGCTATTTTTTCTTTAGTGGCTGTATCTGCTGTAAAACTGTCAAAAATATTATCTGTTACGAAACATACTAAATTTTGGATAGCAAACTGAAGTTTACTTTCTGCTTGTAATTTTTGTTGGTTAAGTATATCAATTTTGGTGCAAATATTCGTCTTTTCTTTATCCAATTCCGTATGAGCATTAGATAATTCCTTATCCTTCATTTTGTTGCTTAGATTGTCGAGTTGATCTATTTGGTGGTAAGAACAATCTGCTTCCAAGTGAAGTTTAAATGATTTCGTAGGACTTTGTATACCTTTCATGTTAATTTTATTCCTTTATAATATCTATTTTCATACTTCCGTAAGTGCCATTTATATTATTATTGTTCTGTATAATGAGAGCCATTATAACATAATATTTATTATCTTTCAATCATACTTTTGAAGTAAATATAGCATTTTCATCTACTACCTATATTATCCTCGTCCTAGTAATTCTACTAATACTTGCAAACTTAAGAGCTAATTTTTAAAATAATGATATTTTTACAACAGTATTTATTTTTTACTCAATTGAGCTATTACCCACCCTGGAATTTGTGAATTTTGTGGTATATTAACTACTGCCCCTGATGTTGAGGGTATCATGTCTAGTAAAAAACTATCAGGTGCTAATGACATGCTAACAGATTGATCAACTAGCTCTTGATCTTGTGAATTTTGACTGAATACAAGATCTGCTTGTGGTTGTTGCGATATTTCATTATCTTTTACCGAAGGTGTTGTGTCTTGTATATTTGTAGCAACGGTATCAATGGATAAATTTTCAGGAACTATTACTGGTGAAGATAAACGAATAAATTGCGATATCTCAACTACCGAAGGGCTTTCATATCTATCTATTTCTGCTATGCTATCTATTATTTTTAGTTGTTCTAGGGTTAAATTAGACACATCTATCACTATTGGATTATCTAGTAATGCTAAATCATGCTCTGCTGAGCTTTGATTAGTTAGATTAGTAACTTCTGTAATTGCATATCTTTCATTTTCCTCAAAAAGTATTTGAAATCCTAACTTTGTTAATATTTCTTGCTGGTCTATATTAAGATTCGTTATATTTATTATCACTTCTTTCTTAGGATACATATCCGTTGGATGATATTCTAGCTTAAGGGAATGGTTGTTGTTACTTGCCTCTTCTTGCAGCAAGATAGAACTATTGTTTGCTTCAATCTTGGACTTCTCGGCAATAATTTGGTTTGTTACCTCATTGCATTCTGATATTTTATTTTTTTCCTCGAGGTTATCTTTAATTTCGCATATACGATGCACTTCTTTGTCGTGGCGATTTTTTAGTACTGTATATTCATACATACTTCTACTACTAAGAGTAAGAGGAATTAGAATTTTTTCCTTACAATCTGGTTCTTCGCATATAGAATAAAGCGTTTCCATAGGCTGGATCTTATATTTATCACATAAATTATCATTAATATGATCTACATAACCTTTAAGATGGGGCATATGCGCTAAACAATACATGCAATTTATTTTATTACGGTCTATAAGATGGGACATAAATTTATAAATATCTTTTGTATAATATTTTTTTTCATATTCTTTATGAGGACAATAGCTATAGCCTCCATCAGCGGTAATTTCGTAGCCATAAAACACAGCTATAGCGGTTGAAGGGCAAGCCTTATTTTTACATTGAGCAGGCAATAAATA
The DNA here is from genome assembly GCA_929200515.1 of Candidatus Gorgonimonas leptogorgiae. Classification (GTDB taxonomy): domain Bacteria; phylum Pseudomonadota; class Gammaproteobacteria; order Pseudomonadales; family Endozoicomonadaceae; genus CAKMZJ01. The sequence goes on from CAKNAD010000109.1 coordinate 8,538, forward strand.
AGTTTTATCATCATCCCAGTAAAACTGAATTCGTGGTTTGTTATCATTATCAGGTGTTGATACTCGTTTAAGTTTTTTTTCGGCAGGAACATCATCATTGTCGCTATTAGCTTTTCTTTTATTATCATCTGTTATAGTGTCAACAGTTCTTTGATGAATAGGCAAATAATCTTGTGCTGACTTTAGTTTTATTTCAAAAGGTATGCCATTCTTTATACAGCTTATAGTATAAGGTGTTATTTTCACATATCTATCGCAACTAAGGCATGGTCTCTGTTGTTTTTTAAGTTCGCCTGCAGATATACTATCTTGATAAGCAAATATATACTGTGATCCATAATTTCTTTTAATAGGTGAAGGGGTGAGAATATCGCTCATCAATTTAACTCCATTTAAATATAGCACTGCTCGATATGATTTAGACATTAAAAGATACTATGGTTAATAACTATTGCTAGTTATCATAT
>CAKNAD010000110.1 GCA_929200515.1 Candidatus Gorgonimonas leptogorgiae
CGATGGACTAGCCATCTGTCTGAGCAGTAAATAGCAATTACGCTATGTGAGTATACTAGCAAAAATCAGTGTACAAAAACAAGTACAATATTTTTAAAAATTATTAACAAAGTATTATCCCGTGCCTAAAGTAACAGGTTTTACGGCACTTGTTGATAACATATTATAATTGTCAAATTTTTTATTAAAACATTAAGGTTCATTTAGCTCGTGAAAAGTGTGCAAGAATATTGCATACTTTTCACTTAATAAATTGCTTTGTTCCTTTGCTAATTACCCTTATTTTTTGTAAAAGATATCTCGAATTTACCATTATCTTTTTCTTGTTTAATTATATTATTTACTAACATATTTTGATCTACAAGAAATTTCAAAACAAACGAGCATGCTGCCGCACGATGTTTTTTAGTGTTATTTAATGCTAAGTGCAATTCTGAACTGCTTTTTTTAGTTCCACACATTTTAGGTAAGCATGTTACTTTACTAGCAGCTTTAACTTTTTGCGGTTGGTTAAAATAATCAAGAAAAAGATTCACATTAGTTTCAGTATTCTTAGAATACATTTTTTCTGCATGGTTCTCATCAATAAATTCTTTTTCTACACATGTATTTAGAATGAAATCAAAGAGATCGCTATTTGTAATTAATTCTTTCTTTAATTTTTCATAACTATTTTTCATAATAGAATAGAAATCTTCAAGAGTGATATTTTCTGAAATTACATATTTATCTTCTTTAAAAACATTATTTTTTTGTACCGAAGGTTTTTTAGCTTCAGCAGGTTTAATAGATTGTGCTATATTGCTTGCTGTTGGCTGAGGAGTCGCTTTAACTTCTGGTTTTTGTACTTCTGGTGTAGGTATTGTTTTAGTTTCTGGTTTGTTATCAGCAAAATATATTTCTATCTTTTCGTTATTTGTTTCTTTTTGAACTGTTTTAGTTGGTAGTAGTTTCATATCTATAAGAAGTTTTACGATAAACCAAAATGGATCTTCGCGGTTAAATTTAATTTCATCCAATATAACAAAGGAATTGATAAAATTTATTACTTTATCTTCAGTGCTGACATTAGATAAGACATTTTTATAATTCGCATCAAAAATCCCTTTTGCTATGCATTTATTTAATATATATTCAAATACATCTTCATTCTCAATTAACGTTTTCTTTAAATCTATATAATTAGCGTGAATAATGCCGTGAAGATCTTCTATAGCAAAATGTTCTGCAGGTGTATATTTATCTTCAAAGTCATCGCTCGCTTGGGTAAAATCTTTTTTAGGCTTAGGAGCTTCTGCGGGTTTGTTGATTTCTGGTTGGGCAATGGTTTTAACTTCTGCTTGTGGTTTTTTATATGAAACACGATATTTACCATCGTCTCGTGTTTCAATGGTCATATTATTTAATGGCATATCCATAGCTACTAAAAGTTGTAAAAGCCTTAGACATGAAAAGCTTCTTTCAACTTGCGTTTTCTGCCGTTTAGAAAAATAATTAAGAAAATAATCTATTTTGCTTGTAATATTATCATATGCACTCAATTGCTTTATACAAGCATTATCAATCGTTTGTTCTTCTATAATAGTTGCTAATATATACTCAAATGCATTAGGATTTTTAATAAATTTTTCTTTTAGATTAGAATAACTATCTTTGATAAGATCGTAAAAATCTGGTATTAACAAATCTTCTGAAGGAAGGAATTTTTTTCTAAAGTCATAGCTTACTGATACAAAATCTTTTTTAGATTTTTCAGCAGTCCAAGATTTAGACTCTTCTGCTATATTTCTTTCTGCTACCTTAGTATTACTTTCAGCTTTTGATGGGTCTACAAAGCGTATTTTTATCTTACCATCAGCTTGCGCCTCTTGAGATAGATATTTTGTTATCATGCCTTTTTCTAGCAGAAATACTAGAATATATTTATAGGCTATTTCTGTATCTACATGACCTTTGTACTTATCATAGTTTGTAAAAGCATACCGAATAAAATCATCAATTTGTAGCTTTGTATTATGAATTTCCCTATTTTTATTTATATATGAAGCAGAAAGTAGATTTTTTGCTATGCAGTCATCTAATAAATCGGAAAAAATTTCAGGATTGTTCTTTGAGTTTGTTAGTAAATCCCCAAAATTGTTTTTTATAATCTGCTCAAGATGTGTCTGTGTAAGATCTGAAACATCATATATTGGATTTATAGAAGATAAAACTTCTTCATTCATTTCTTGCGTTTTCTTCTCACGTGCGGCAAGCCATGTCTTTTCTGTGTCGGCGTTGCACAGATAAGAAACTTTGATTGTGCCATCGCTTTGTTTTTGTTTGGATACACTTCTCTCTAAAAGATTATTTTCTACCAAATATTTAAAACCAGCTGTAGCACTAGTATCATCACAATGTATCTGGCTCATACAAAATATTAAAAACGCATTAACTTGTTTTTCTAAAGTTTTATGCGTTTCGATCTTACCATGTCTTGCCCCTGATGCGAAACAATCGTTGTTTTCAAATTCATCAAGTGTATTTGTGAATATTTCAGGATCCATGATTAATTTTTCATATAAATACATATAATTATTTGACGAAACCTCTTTGAAATCGGAAATCGAAATATAATATTCTAGTGGTTTAGCTTTTTCAGCTTCCCAATATTTAGAAGTTTCACTTATATTTGTTGTTGCTGGTTTCAAATCACTATTAGCTTTTAAATCAGATACTTTGTTAGTTAGCGTACCGTTCTCTAAAAGAAACGCTAGAATAAGTCTACATGCATAAGAAAGAGGTATATCACCAGGTCGAAATGTTTTATGAATATGTTCAACTAAAAGATCAATCTCTCTGTTAACATTATTTGCTTTGTTTATTCTTGTTAGATGAGATGAGTGAATAATACCTTTGTCTTGGCACATTTTGAATAATTTTTGATAAACCTCAGGATTATTCTTTAAAGCCTTCTTTAATTCTTTATAATTGGCATTGATAATAGTAAAAAACTTTTCAGAGGTAACGAATGAAACATCATATTTTACTTGTTCATTATTTTTTGCATCTGAATCATAACCACCCTCTGCAATGTTTTTTTTCTGAGATTCCTGCTCTTGCTGTTGAATGCTTGCTATTGTTTCAAGCTCTAATTTTATCTTATCTTGCTCTAATTTTTTTTGTAGTGCTTCTTGTTCTGCTATAGCTTTTTGTGTTTCTTCACTACTCTTATTAAGTAGTTTTTGGAATTGTTCTTTACTCTGTTCTTTGAGTTCAGGGAGACTATCAATTATTGCATCAGATACACCTAAATTCTTTAATTGATCGTTAGTAAGTAAAGAATTTTTAATTATATCGTGGTAGGCTTGTGTAGGATTATCAGAATAAATAACATTATTAGGATTAGCTTCACTGTTGCATTCATAACATGGAACTGTACTGTTGTTTTGTGGTGTCTTTGTGTGTTTATCTTGTACCATCATTTCATGACATGAGTTATGATAAAGATGCGCACAATCAGGCAGTATTGTTATTACGAAGCTTGCTAATTTTCTCTGTGCTTCGTTCAGATACTCGGGAGCTAGTTCACTAGCTTTGTATAATTTATCCATACATATACAGCAGTCCCCATCAGTAATATTTTTTAGTCTCAAAAAAGCTAACCATGAAATAACTTGATCTTTGTAAACAGTAGCTACTTTTTTGCCAAGGTAGGTTTCACGACCTTTGGAATTCACATAGGGAAGAGTAATTGGAATAAAAGCGCTTTTTTCTAGTTCATCGAACTTTAAAAACTCTAATTGTTGAGAATTAGATAATTTCTGTACTTCACTCATGAAAATCCTTTTAATGGTAAAATATAATTGAATAGATTTAAATTAATATGTTTAAATTCATATGTTTAAATTCATATGTTTAAATTAATGTGTTTAAATTAATGTGTTTAAATTAATGTGTTTAAATTAATGTGTTTAAATTCATATATTTAAATTCATATGTTTAAATTCATATGTTTAAATTAATGTGTTTAAATTAATATGTTTGATTTAAGTAATCAATATTGTACAGTATAAATTATTATAAACAAGGTAAAAATAAGATAAATATATATTTTTAGTGACTAATTGTTAAAGCTGATTTTAAATCTTTAAAGTTATCAACAATAGTTATTCCTAAAGTTCTCATTTCTTTACAGGCTCTATTTGCAGTTTCTGGATTTATACCACGACATGCGTTTAAGTTAATATATACATTAAAATGCTTAGATCGTTGTAATTGTATTGCTGTCATTTTTACGCAATAATCTATCGCTAAACCACCGACAATAACATCAGTTACTTGTTTTATTTGTAGCCATTCTATTAATCCAGTACTGAGTTTTTCTGCGAGGTCATGAAAACATGCTCCATAAGGATGTAAATTAGTCTCAATTCCTTTCCAAACAACGTAATCATAATCAGTAATATCAGGGAGTTCAGGAATAGTTTCGAAGCCAAAAGTACCAGGGATAGCGTGTTTTACCCAAGTAAGATCAGCATTCGGATACTTTAATGGTTGTTGCATATCTTCATGTTTATCTACCACCCAAACTGCATTAGCAGGGTGGGCGTCTTTAGTTAGAATACGGTATTTTGCTAATTGACTTTGTTGATTCAAGATAGGCCCAAGAATATCGCCTTCAGTAACTGGCAATTCATTCGGGCATAAAGGTGTAAAAGTCTTTTGCGGATCGACATCAATGCTGGCAATAATCATTGTTTCTCCTACATCATTTAGTTTAAAATATGGCTTGCTTTAGGCATTTTTACAATAGTATAGCAAGTATTGTATTAATTAAGGTTTTATGTTATACTACTCAACTATTATTTGAATAGACAATCTTTCTTATAAGTTATAATTAACTTATTTTTTGTATTTTACTGTAAATTAAAGCAATTAACAGTGAATTGTAATTAAAAATTAACACCAAGGATGGCAGTATGTCTTATTTTAAAGATTTTTTTGGAACGAAAGCAGCAAAGCAAAAAATTGAAGAACTCAACCAAGTTCACAAACAATATATAGAAGTTTTAGATGAAACTAATACTGCTATAGAGCGTTTAAATACTCTACGTAAAACTACTTCTAAGAATGTTTTTTTAAAAGTTTCAGCATATATTAATTTATTAGAGAATGCTTCTAAAGAATTCGATACCGCATATACACAACTAGAACAACAAACGAAGTTATTTAATACTAACGCAGACAATTTAAACAAGCATTATGATGAAACAAATAACAAAATTAACACAAATAGTGGGGCGGGTATTCTTACTGGAGCAAGCATAGCGGCTTTTGCACCAACAGCGATTACTGGAGCTGTAGGTGTTTTTGGTACTGCTAGCACTGGAGTTGCAATTTCAAGTTTATCTGGAGTAGCAGCAACTAATGCTACCCTAGCTTATATAGGTGGTGGTTCATTAGCAACTGGTGGCGGTGGCATAGTAGCTGGTAAGGCATTATTAGCTTTAAGTGGACCTATAGGCTGGTCTATTGCTGGAGCATGTTGTATCTTTGGAGCTAAGAAAAAAATAAAACACAATGAAAAGGTTAAACAACAAGCTATTGATGCTATAAAAGAATTACAGCTAGAAATCTCTTATCACAAAAGCCTTCAGTCTGAAGTGTATCAGATTATTCAAATAACTAAATATCATAGTGATGAAATTTCACGTGTTTTATTTAATGATCTTGCTGCAACTGTGCCTGCTAGTCAAGCAACGTTTAACCATAGCAAGCAAGATTGCCTACAGGCATTAATAAATAATATTAATTCTTTTTCTAAGTTATTAAATAAACAAAGTGAAATTGAAAAATAAATAATATTTTAGGTTTAAAACAAATAAATGAATAGCTATTTTTATGATCAAGTGTTTACGAAGTTTAATACAGATGAAATTAAAGTTAGAATTTCTAAACTCTTTGATCAAATTTGTAAAAAATTACAAACTGCAGAAACTAAGCAATTAATATTTTCACTTAAAAGTAGCTATGAAGAATATAATCAAGTTTGTAATAAGCTAAATTGTTTACAAAATGACTTGAATTTATTACGTAAACAATCAAGTTCAGAAGTGTTGAGTCAAGTAGAAGATTATATTAATTCTTTAGCAAATTCACCAATAGAATTTAATCGATGTTTTAAATTACTAGATGGCGAAATATCCATCTTTAATTCACAAGATATAACCAGCTTATACGACAATAAAGTTATTAAACAAATGCTTGTCGATATTGTCATTGTGCTTTTAATGTTTACTGTATCTTATTTATCTTCTAATATATTTATCTCCATAGCTATGACTATTATGGGAGTTCAATTTAGTAATTATAAATATACAAAATTTAAAAAAAATAAAAATAACTTACTAACAAAAATTAACTTGCAAATTAAAAAATTAAAACAAGAAATTAGTATTTGTAATATTAGATGCGAACATCTTAATAAAGTTATTCATAATACAAAAGAGCATCGCCAGCATATATTATTACTTGTTGATATTCTTAAAAAAACTGCACCTAAAAACCATTTATATTTTTCAGTAGCAAGCAAACAATATCTTAAAGCTTTAATTAATAATACTAAAGCTTTTGCTAATTCATTAAATAAGGAAGTTTTATGAAAAAAGATAAAACAACTTTAGTAGATGACCAACTACATGGGCAAATTGTAGATGGCATCAATCAAACACGACATAATTCAGAAAATATACAACAAAATCTGCAAGACCATGCTTTTTATAAAGCGCAAAATGAATTAGACAATGCTTATAACTTCTGTACTAATGAAAACCATATTCTAGGTAGCATGCAAACTAAACATGGAGAATGTGCAGAACATTTAAATGTTGGGATTCATAATGCTAGACAAGCTGTAGACCAGCAAGACATGACGGCAACTTTTGATGGCATAGGTAGAACTGCACCTACAGATTATATAGTTGATGGCATCCATATACAGTCTAAATTTTGTAATAATAGCAATGCCGATCTTAACCATTTGCTTGAGCATATGTACAAATATGAATATTATGGTCGCGATGGTCTTACGGCGTATGAAATTCCAGCTGACCATTATGAAAATATTATTAAAGTAATTAATGGTGAAAATACACCAGATCTAAGTCATGCTTTACAAGATAAAATACGTGAAAAAGTTGCAACTATAGAATCCACAACCGGTCATTCATTCGAAGAAGTAGTGTTTTCTAGTAATATCAGATATGTAGATGCACAGTTAGAAAATATCTCTACGACTCTTGATCGAGAGCATGAATATATCCTTAATAAAAATATAGACAACAAGCATAGCATTAGTGAAAATCACCAAGCAAATTTTGCAGAAGGAACTACAGCTTGTGCTAGCTCTGCTGCGGTTGGTGCTGCTATATCTATAACTAGGATTATTTGGCAAAAACACAAAACAGGTAAAAATATTTTCCGTGGTGATTTTACAACAGAAGATTGGCGAGATCTTGGTATTGATACAGTAAAATCTGCTGCTGTTGGTGGAATTAGTGGTATTGCAATTTATGCTATTACTAATTATACAGGACTAGCTGCACCTTTTGCAGCAGCTGTAGTTACTGCAACTAAAGGAGTTACCAGCTTAATTAGTGACCATCGTAAGGGAGATATAAGCAATAAAGAATTTTATACTAATGCGATGATTATTTGTTCTGAAAGCGCACTAGTTGCTATAACAGCAGCGGTCGGACAAGCTATTATACCTGTACCAATACTTGGTGCTGTTATCGGATCAATCGCTGGGCAAATGCTAACTCAGTTAATAAAAGATAAAATATCAATTGCAAAATATTTACAAGAAGATATGTCGCTATTTATGCAAAAAATAAATAAGCAACAAATTGAAATTATTATGCAAATTGAAAAAAAATTTCAAGCATTAGGAGATTTAACTAAAGCAGCTTTTGATACTACTAATAATAAGCGAATGGTTGCAGCTAGTATCCAATTGGCAAGATACTACCAAGTTCCTGAAGATGAAATTATCAAAACTGATAATGAGTTATACAAATCTTTAGGTTGGGTTTAGCTTGTTTATAGGAAATACCATGAAACTTTTTTATACTTCAAATAGCAATAACTATTTATTAAAAAATATTGATTTTGATTCAGAAAAAGAAATACAAGAATTTACTGAAAAAAATCTTGATGAATTATTCAACCTTGAAATAATAGCAACTGAATTTACAATTAAGCAATATAGGTTTGATACTTTAGCATTTGATAAAAGCACAAATTCTTTTGTGATTATAGAATATAAAAATACTAAAAATTATTCGGTAATAGATCAAGGATTTTCTTATTTAGCAGCTATGTTAGATAACAAAGCCGAATTTATATTAAAATACCAACAAGTAAAAAATATTACCCTTGCCAAAAAAGATATTAACTGGGAGGCTTCTAAATTGTTTTTTATTGCTCCAGCATATGTAGAAAATCAAAAAAATGCTATTAATTTTAAAGATATAGCCATTAAGCTTTGGATAGTACAAAAATTTATTGACCAAAACAACAATAAAATAATTAGCTATAATCCTATCAAACCAACAACTACTGAAGCTAGTATAAAAACTATTTCGCCAAATAGTTCAACCATTAACAAGGTTACTGCGGAAACTAAATTATACAATGAAGAAGATCATCTTAATAAAACCTCAGATGAAATTAAACAATTATACGCAATAATAAAAGAACAAATTTTAGCTTTAGGAGATATCGATTTAAAAATTAATAAGCAAAGTATAGCTTTTAGAGGTAATACAAATATAGTTGATATTATTGTTTATAGCAAGCAACTTAAAATATATTTAAATTTAAAATCTAAGCAGCTTAAAGATCCTAACAATAGTTTTATCGATATCGGCACAAAAGGGCATTGGGGAGTTGGATCTTATGAATGTATTTTAAAAAGTGCAAAAGATATAAATATAAATTATT